>NZ_JBMOWY010000065.1:0-34793 GCF_049310345.1 Stenotrophomonas sp. GZD-301
TTTCCTGCAGCAGTGGTACGCCCTGAGCGACCCTTTGATGGAAGAAGCGCTGTCCGACACGGCGGTGATGCGCCGACTTTCCGGCATCAACAGCCTGGAGCGCATTCCTGACGAGACCACGATCCTCAACTTCCGTCGGTTGCTAGAGACACATGGGCTTGGCGCCAAGATGCTTGAGGCGGTCAACGCCCACCCGCAGCGTCAGGACCGCAGTCTGCGCGCAGGCACGATCGTGGATGCCACGATCATCCACGCGCCCAGTTTTACCAAGAATGCCGACAAGGCGCGTGATCCGGAAATGCACCAGACCCGGAAAGGCAATCAGTGGTACTTCGGCATGAAGGCGCACATCGGTATTAATGAGCTCTCTGGCCTTGTGCACCATGTGACATGCACCGCTACCAATGTAGGCGATGTCACAGTCACGCACGAACTTCTGAACGGCAAGGAGGACTGCGTGCTGGGCGACAGCGGCTATACCGGGGCGGAGTCGCGGCCGGAGCCTCAGGACTCCAAGGCGGCGTTCTTGATCGGCAGGAAGCGAGGCACATTGAAGGCGATCAAGAAAGCGCGCGACCGTCGGCAGCACGAGCGCTGGGGGAGTTGCAAAGCCAGCATGCACGCGAAGGTGGAGCATCCCTTGCGTGTCATCAAACACCAGTTTGGTTACACCAGGGGGCGCTATTGCGTTCTGGCCAAGAACGGCGCGCAGGTGCTGACGCTATTTGCGCTGTCCAACCTGTGGGTGACTCGCCGGCAGTTCGTGCCGGCTCAGGGGATGAATCCTCCTGGAGGTGCCCAACGGCGCCCCCAAAACCCTATTTCCAGCGTAATGTACCGCACTAGGTGGGCGCGGGACGCGCTCGGCTCATGAATCCAGCATTGCGGATGATCTGCTCAGACCATCCCTAGCCCGAGTGGAGGTCTGTTCTGAAATTGAGGCGATAAGGCACTTGCTCACGCGCCAGCTATTGTTGTGCAATTGATCGACTTTTCAGCGATCCTCAATTGGGTGGATAGTGAGGAGTGCTGGGATCATGCCCTTCGATCATTACGTCTCCAAGGATGCTATGCCCTGGCTCCAGTCGCAACTTGTTGAGTTAAGAGGCTGGGGCTTTAATGGACTAATTGCAAAGGAACAAAGATGCCCGCGATTCACGTTTTCATTGATACGAATGTGCTCCTGAACTTCTACTCCTTCACGGAAGATACGTCATCGGACCTTGAAACTCTGACCAAGCTGCTCAGTCCGGAGCAGATCAATGTCCATCTTCCGAAGCAGGTTGAAGACGAATTCTGGCGGAACCGCGAGTCGAAGATCCACACAGCGGTAGCGGAGTTTAATGGCGCCAAACCCCCGCCCGGTATCCCAAATCACATGAGGGGTACGGACACTGCAAAGCAGTACAAAGAAGCGCTTGACGTCGCAGCCAGCGCTCGCAAAAAGTTGGCGGCCCATGTCCTCGGCTTGGCGGTCTTGGAGGAACTCGAGATAGACAACCGAGTGCAGGCATTGTTCTCCACTGCAGTGAGGCACAATGACTGCGAGGCCTCGCTATGCCGCGCCATCACCAGGATGCATAAAGGAAATCCACCAGGGAAGCCGGGCAATATTGGTGATCGATATAACTGGGAAATACTCCTGGCATCCGTGCCCGACGCAGACCTTCATATCGTTACCAACGATATGGATTTTACGACTCTGCTGGGTGCCGTTGGCAAGGCGTATCCTCCAATGCCCTTCTTGGTGAAGGAATGGAGGGCTAAAGCGCCAGGCCGAAACTTGTACGTTTACTCCACTATTCAGGCGCTACTGAGCTACTACGAGAAGCTGGTCGATCAACCTGTTGAAGTGCCGGTCCAAGTACAAGCGGCTCTGGAAGAGGTTGCCGCGGCGGCACCCGCTGTACCAGCCGCAGAGGATGACGCTCTAGCTGTGGACCCCGAGCTTGAAGAGGCCAAGGTGAAGGCTATAAATCAGCTTGTTCACAGCGATAGCTTCTACACGACGCACAAGGCGATTGCGAAGCTAGGCAAGCTGATTCCACTGATCACAGTGCAGGATGCCGAAGAGTTGTTCAATGCAGCAACGGATAATCAACAAATCAGCTGGATCATCACTGACCCAGATGTCCGTAGCTTCTACGTAACCATCCTGAACATGCATTTTGTAGATGCTGAAAGTGGTCTTGTAGACCTGATGATCGACCTGCTGGGCCTGCAGGCTGATGAAGAGATCGATGACGAGGGCGAGGCGCAGCCGTAAACACTGCAGCCGAGGGCTGCAACTGGCCTGTATCGGCCTGTGGCGGCGTGGCAATAGTTCGGAGTTTTAGCTCGCCACGCTCCGCTCGCTTCGATGGCTGGGCGAAGAAGGGTGAGCAGCATGCGCCGCTGCTACGTGCTTTGCGTGTCCGTGCCTATGCCCTGGTACAGGAGAATGCTGAGCGTTCGTTCGGGGCGGGGTCAGATACGACCTTGGTGACCAACGTTTAGTCGAAGGCTGCGGTCTCGGCATCCATTGCCATTGCTATGCATTCCGTGGCGCGCGGCGATTCATGCAAGCGCAAGTCGCTTCGTGGCTTGACTCAGTTCATGCGTTAGATGACCGCTTTTGGCCGTGAGCGGACACCGTGCCGAATGCAGCGCTTGGTGATGCTGAAGTCGGCTCGCGACCGAAAGCGGCCATCCGCATGCCGGGCGTGCTCATGGCTAAGACCGCGCCAGGCCCGGCCATCCGGCTTGTTGGCGCAACCCGGTGCCCCTAAGATCGAGCTGCATTACCCGAGACGTCGAGCGTTCAACGCCTATGTTCAAACTTACTTCTAGTCGGATGCACGGCGGGATCGAGACGTGATGACAATGGAACTGACCTATGAGTCTCCGGATGGCACGCTTCAACTGGTAGAGCCGACTGAGCGACAGATCACAGACGTTGTCCTCCTGTCTCCCGCCTCTTACTGGCAGCAAGGAGGAAATGGTCAGGCTCTGCTTTCTGTCGCGGGTCGCCCCAGCCTGGCTATCATGCAGCCGGAGGCAGGTCGATTCTTCCTGGAGCTTTTCTTGGAGGATCGACTGGTTCCCTACGATGGAGGAAGTTGTAGGGAATTCTTAGTGACAGAAATGGGGGGCGACCCGTTTCGTGTTCCTCTGGCCTGTACGGTTACGCCCGGCATTGCAGCGTCAGTTCTTGCGGAGTTCGTACGGACGCGCAGACAGCCTGATGGAGTTTGTTGGGTGCCTATGGGGGACGTGCCGTTCGAGAAAGGTTGGTACGATCAGTAAAGGTACATTGGGCCATACACATCGCTCCAAGCCGTGTGCGCACACCTCGTCCATCACCAGGTGCAGTGGGAACACGCGGACCCCAGCTATGACGCGCTGTACCCGGAATGCGACAGCGCTGCCTGATGCAGACATTGCCAGTGGCACAACTGCTTCAGTGTGCGGTTGGGGTTAGCCTCCGGACTGAAGCGGCCCTGGCCTAGCTTTAGAACGGCTCTAATTCTGGAAGGATATCGCCGAACTCCTCGTGCAGCACCGCCATGAGCTCAAGAATGCCTGCATCCACGCTGATCTCTGCTAGGACAATCAGTGTCAGTATGGAGAAGGCGTTGGAGCTTTTGAGCAAATCAGTGAGCAGCTGAGCGGGATAGCCCGACTCGCCTCTGTGGAGGGGATGAATGCCACCGTGTACATAGGAGTTCATTCCGCCCCATAGTCGATCTCGGGCTCTGCCGAGAAGAGCTGCAGCACCCTTCGGGCCGGACGCCTCAAGGGCTGCGAGCATGGCTGTGACGCCAGGAAGATTTCTTGCTGCCTGTTGGGATGCTGGTGTCAGCGGGGCCATAAGTCGTGCCAGCTCGCTCTCTGTTGCCGCGTGTCGTGCCCAGACTGCTCTTACTAGCGCCTCGAACTGCGTGCGCAGTAGTACTATCGCAGACGGAGGAACCTCCGGCAGCAGCACTCGGATGGATCTGCCGTGGTCCAGAGTGAGAGCGCAAAGACGAGCCGATGCGGTCGCAGTTGGGTCAGCTGACACTTCGGACTCGGTCCATGCGGCGTCCACAAGTATCTCTAGCGCTATTGAGCGATCAACCGCTATGCGGAGAAGGTCCATCTGGGCGTTGTCCTATCAAGCTGTCTGCAAACCATTCGATGATATGTGGGATTATGGGCCGAAGCGGACATCTGCATGTGTTTGGCTCAGGTCTGGCTCGGTCTCCGTCCTGCCGCTCGGTCCGATTATGCGTGGGCTTGTTAGCCGGACGCAGCCGCCCTAAGATCAAACCATATCAAGGGCAGAGTTCATCTTATGATGCGCTGCGGATGAGGGGTATGGGCGGGCTCAAAAAGCCATCCATTGGGTGCTTGGCGGTTAGCAAGAGTTTTTGCGATATGGAAGGTATGCAGGCACACGCAATGGCACAAGCCATTTTGGAGCCGGATCCAAGTCGCCTAGATGTGGCTCAACAAGAACGAGCGATTGAGGCGGCGTACCTCTCGCGGAAACGAAACGTGGCTTGGTGTGCTCTCGCTGGTTCGGAAATCTGTATTGTTGTCGCCCACCTCGGCGGCACTGACGATTCGTTCGGGGTAATCTGGGGTGGGCTTGCCGGCTCTGCAATGGGTTGGTTTGTAACGCGCCGGCCTAGGCCCTGGCTGTTCATTCAATGCGAGACCGCTGTGCATCATCGATTGATTCAAGGGTTGAGTTTTCACGCCACTACAAACAGGAGGAAACAACGTGAAATGCCTTAAGACAGAGATGTTGAAAGCCTTTCTCGGCAACATCGAGCACACGCTCTCCAACAAGCCGAATGGCCAAAGCATGTACAAGTTCACCAATGGCCTTGTCCTAAATGTTTACGAGACTACTGGGGCCGTTGTGTTTCAAGGTGACAATGCCGACGGTGAACTGGCTGGGCAAATTAGATCATTCATTGAGAGCGTCAATGCGCCGTTCAATTGAGGCGCCGTTGCATATCTAGCAGGTCATTCAAGCCGCCGCCGCGTTGCGGCGCGGCTTGACCGAAGCGCTGACCAAGTCCCGCTTCTGGCCGGAAGCAGCCGCCAGTCCGATCCGCAGACCCATACCCGCGGCGCCCCCCAGCCCCACACCGCTTGTTGAATGAAACGCGCTTGAACTAGGATCGCGTTCCAGCTCAGACACGGATGTTGAGTATGTTCCGCACAGCGACGTTCATTTTCCTTACGCTCCTCAGCGGCGCCGCAACCGCGCAGACCGTCTGGAATGGCATCGGCACCCACTCGCGGACCAACGGGTCGGGCGATATCCAGACATCTGACGGTACTGCGGTCACCGTGTCTGCCGAATCGATGGAGCAGGACAAGTTCGTCGGTGCGATCACGTCACTGGACGCCACTGCCTTGCAGGGACGGGAGGTGCGTTTGACCGGTTCGCTCCTGGTCGCAGAAGGCACAGGCATTGCTGCGCTCTGGGTGCGCGCGGACGGCCCGAACGGACAGTTGGCGTTCGCGAATTCGGGTGCTAGCCCTGCCCGCGCCGGTGAGGGGGCGCAGGCGAGGGAGCTGCAGCTCTACGTCCCATCGGACGCGACCCACCTCAAGCTCGGCGTGACGCTGGATGCGGCAGGGCGTGTGGAGGTCCAGCGACTCACGCTGACGTCGGAACCCGCGGTGTCGGGCGATGTCTCCGCGTACGACATGATGGCGTATGCGCTGCCGATCATTCGCGCCAACGCACTGAACGCAGGCAAGGTGGACTGGTCGGCCCACAAGGCGAAGATGGATGCCTCCGACCTGAAGCAGCGTCCTGCACAGGAGGCGTACGGCCGGTTGCAGACGGTATTGAACGCGCTCGGCGACCGGCACAGTTTCCTGCAGGCGCCGCGGCAGGCCGCAACGGCCCGCACGACCGCAGTGGCATCGAGGGCCATTGAATCGCGGCAGATGCAGGACATCGGGTATGTGCTCGTACCGGGTCTGCGCGGCACCGATGCCGCTGCCGGCAAGGCATTCAGTGCCGAACTCTGCGGGAAAATCGCCACGCTGGCGCCCACGACCTCCAAGGGCTGGATCGTCGATCTTCGCCAGAACTCCGGTGGCAACATGTGGCCCATGCTGAGTGGGCTGCACCCGCTGCTCGGCGATGGCGCCATCGGGGCGAACCGCACCCGGGACGGCGCAGTGACCCGCTGGGGCGCACGTGCCGGCACTACATGCAGCCTCGACCTGTCCCGCAGTCGCGTTGCCGTTCTCATTGGCCCCAAGACCACCAGTTCGGGCGAGGCGGTGGCCACCGCCTTCAGGGCGCGCCCGGACACCCGGTTCTTTGGCCAGACCACCGGCGGGCGGGCAACGTCCAATCGAACCTATCCGCTTCCGGACGGTGGCGCACTCCTGTTGACGACGGCCGAGTTCCTGGATCGCGAGGGGCAGGCGTATCCGCAGGGCATCCGCCCGGAGACGCCTGTGTCGAGCGAGCAGGATGCCATCGAGGCCGCGGCCGCCTGGCTACGTTCGGTGCCTTGATGGCGTGACCCGGCTTGCGTACTGTTTCTGCGTCCCGCGCCTTCAGGGTATCTGCGCCCGCATGCCAGCGTCCTACGTACTGTTCTTCTTCGCCGGCCTGGGCGCCTTCAACGGCGTGGCCCTGTCGGTCCATCTGCTGTTGCGCCAGCCCGTCAGGCCGGCGCAGGGGTGGCTGGCGGCGCTGGTGCTGATGCTGAGCCTGCGGACCGGCAAGTCCGTGCTGTTCTACTTCTGGCCGGACATCTCCAAGCTGGTGCTGCAGGTCGGCCTGACGGCGTGTTTCTTCATCGGCATCTGCCTGGTCGGCTTCGTGCGCGCCTGGCTGGATCCCGATCGCCGGCAGACGCGGCACGACGCGCGGGTTGCGCTGGGCCTGCTGGTGCTCGCAACCGCCTTCGGCATCGCGTATCCATATACCGACAACGTGCGCCTGTGGGCGGGGCCGGTGTGGGGCACCATCCAGGTGGCCTGGCTGGCCTGTCTGCTGGTGGCAGCGGGGCTGTTCCTGCGCGCTGCCAGGCAGGGCCGTGCCGACGGGGCACCCGGCGCACTCACCCGCACCCATGTCGCGTCGGTGATCGCGGGCGTGGCGGTGATCTGGCTGGCCTACGCCACCGCCGGGTTGACGTCCTACATCGTGGGCGCGCTGTCGTTCTCACTGGTGCTCTACCTCAGCCTCAGCGTGGCCTTCGCACGGCGCACGCCGCCGCCCGTCGCCGAACCGTACCGGGACCGCAAGATCGCCCAGGCCGATGCCGAGGCGTCGCTGCGCGCGCTGAACGCACTGCTGGTGGACGAGGGCCTGTACAAGGACGCGGGCTTGAGCCTGGCCAAACTGGCACGGCGCCTCAACATGCCCCCGGCGCGGTTGTCGCAGCTGCTCAACGACAACCACAAAACCGCGTTCAAACCGTACCTGGCCCAGATTCGCGTCGAGGCCGCCAAGCAGGTGCTGCGCGCCCAGGCGGCCGCCTCGATGGAGGAGGTGGCGGAGGCCGCCGGCTTCCTGTCCACCTCCACCTTCTACCGATGCTTCAGCAAGGTGGAGGGAACCACCCCGGCGGCCTGGCGGCAGGCCCAGGTGCGGTTGGACGGCGGCTCCTGAAACGCGTTCGGCGAGTCGCAAAACACGGGTTGCCGTATTGATTCAAAAGGGAAATCGACAGACTTCGGGGCACCCATCCATCGGAGCCTTTGCATGTCGAATCCGCTTTCCACGCCGGCCACGGCCGCCGTGATCCCGTTGCCAGCCCGTCTCATCCGAGCGGCGGCGATCGCCTGCTTCGCGCTGCTGTGCGGCGCTCCCGCGCATGCCGACCCGGTCGCCGAGGGGCGTGCGGTTGCCGCCGTCATCGAGGACTACCTGCACGGCAGTTCGTACAACCAGCACGACCGGCTCACGCGCGCCTTCCATCCCGATGCGCGTCTGTACCTGAGCCAGGGAACGGACGGCATGCGCGAGGTCGGCATCGCCGAGTACGCCGGGTGGTTCGAGAAGAACCCGGGGCAGTTCAACGGCCGTACCGGTCGCCTGCTCGGCGTCGAGGTCGACGGCACCATCGCCACGGCCAAGGCCGAGATTGTGGTCAGCAAGGACAAGGCCCGCTTTGTCGACCTGTTCCTGCTGAAGAAACTGGGCGGGCAGTGGCAGATCATCAGCAAGACCGCCACGCGCGAATCGGCGCCGCCCCACGACCGCCAGGTGGTGCTGGTGGTCTCCAATGCGGACACCATGCCCGGCACCCGCCTCAGCGCCGGCAACAGCTTCTCCGAGCTGATCCATGCCTACGCCGGCTTCCGTGAGGCCGGCTACGGGGTGCAGTTCGTCAGCCCGGAAGGCGGTGCGGTGCCGCTGGCCTACATCGATACCCGCAACCCCGAGCACAAGGCCATGATCTACAACGGCGACTTCCTGTGGGCGCTGGCCAACACGCGCCGGCCCGACGAGGTGAATGCTGCCGACTACGCCGCGCTGATGTACATCGGGGGCAGTGCCGCCATGTACGGCGTGGCCGAGAACCGCGGCCTGCAGGCGCTGGCGGTGCGCATCTACGAGCAGCAGGGCGGCATTGTCTCGGCGGTGTGCCACGGCAGTGCCGGGCTGGTGAACCTGACCCTGTCCGATGGTTCGCCGTTGGTGGGTGGCAAGCGCGTCACCGGCTACCCCGATGCCTTCGAGGACAGGAATGCGGCGTATTACGCGACCTTCCCGTTCTCGATTGAACAACGCCTGCGCGCCGGCAAGGGCCAGTTCCATCACGGCGCCCGCGGCACCTCGCATGTGGAAGCCGATGGCCGTCTGATCACCGGCATGAACTGGGAATCCACCCGTGGCGTGGTGACGGCCATCGTCCAGCGGTTGGAGGCCGGCAGCGGCGCGGCAGGAAGCGCTCCCGACAGCGACGGTTGAGTCGCTGCAGCCAAGTGATCGACACGGTCCGGCCCCACGTTGCGTGTGTGGGCCGGACCGGTCGCGTGTTGGCAGGCGATCACCGCGCAGGCATTACGCCTGGGCGAGCTGTTTGATGAGCACTTCGGCCGCTTCGGCGGACGAGGCCGGGTTCTGGCCGGTGATGAGCAGGCCATCGGTGACCACATACGAGCCCCAGTCCGGGCCCTTCGAGTAGACGCCGCCTTTGGCCTTGAGTTCGTCTTCGACCAGGAAGGGCACCACATCGGTGAGGCCGACGCCGGCTTCCTCGGTGTTGGTGAAACCGGTGACGCGCTTGCCCGCGACCAGCGGCTTGCCGTCGGCGGAGCGGACGTGGCGCAGCACGCCCGGTGCGTGGCAGACCAGGGCGACCGGCTTGTTGGCGGCGATGAACGATTCGATCAGCGCGATGGAGCGGGGGTCTTCCGCGAGATCCCACAACGGGCCATGCCCGCCCGGATAGAACACGGTGTCGAAGTCGGCCTGGGAGACGCTGTCCAGGCGCACGGTGTTGGCGAGCTGATCATTGGCGGCCGCATCGGCTTCGAAGCGACGGGTGAGATCGGTCTGGAAGGCCGGCTCGTTGCTCTTGGGGTCGAGCGGCGGCTGGCCGCCGTTGGGCGAGGCCAACACGATCTGCGCGCCGGCGTCCTTGAAGGTGTAGTAGGGCGCAGCCAGCTCTTCGAGCCAGAAGCCGGTCTTCAGCCCGGTGGTGCCGAGCTGGTCGTGCGAGGTCAGAACGATGAGAACTTTCATGGCGTTGATCCTGTGGTGAAGAAGATGTGAGTAGACTGGTCGTCTAGAGACTGGGTGAAGGAAAAGGCGCCGTTGAGAAGCGCCTGCGAATCGCCCGCGTGGTCAGCGCGGGTGGTGGAGCATCTGCTGCGTGGTGCCCAATGCGTTGTCGAACGGTTGGATGGTGCGCACGATCTTGACCATGACACTGGCGCCAAGCCACAGCTGATAGAGGCTTTGCGCCACGCTTGCCGGCGTGCCGTCGATGGAAAGCGATCCGTCGTCGACGCCCGCTTCGATGGCGGCGGCGAGGCGCGCAACGATGCCCGATGTGCCGCGCTTGAGGGCCGCACGCATGGCCTCGGACAGGTCGGCTACCTCGGCGCCCAGCTTCACGGCGAGGCACTTGCCCTGGCAGTCGTCGAAGGACTGGTTGTCGCGCCAGGCCTGGAAGTACTCGGCCAGCTGCTGTGCCTTGGTGCGGCCGGCTTGGCGGAAGGTACGGTCCATCTCGGCCAGGTAACCCTCGAAGTAGTCCTCGAGCAGGGCCTCGCCGAAGGCGTCCTTCGATCCGAAGTAGTGGTAGAACGACCCCTTCGGGACGCCGGCGGAGGTCAGGACCTCGTTCAGGCCGACGGCCGAAAAGCCTTTGCCGCCCATGATCCGCTGGCCGGTGGCCAGGATCTTGTCGCGGACATCGAGGGTGTCAGGGGCGTTGGTGGGGCTCATGGGGTGTACTGTACGCTCGATTAGACCGGTCGTCTAGAGGCGGTGTGCCGCCCGAAGCGGTTTAGTCCCGGAGGGGATATTGGGCGGTGGCGGTGTGAGGGTGCTGGAACGGAGAGCAGCTGACCAACGGTCAGCTCTACCTGCTCGGTGGGCCGGCATTGCAGTGGCAGCACGTGCGCGATGGGCCGGCATTGCGTTGCCGGCATTTCGCCATGTCGCCATGTCGCCACCGGCGGGTGCGATGCAGCAGCGGCTGAAAAGGTTGCCATGACCTACGGGTGTATCGCCCGCATGCCGTGTCACCCAGCATGGGACGGACGCAAGGCGTGGGCCATTGCAGGGACGCACCATGATTGGACGCATCGGCAGTATCGTGATTCTTGCGCTGTGCAGCGCCAACGCGCTGGCCGGCGGCGCGGGCTACCAGCCTGCCTTCCACCCGGAGCAGTTGAAGGGGCCGCCGCCCGGCCGCGCCAACGAGGTGCTGGTACTCGGGTCGCCGCACTTGTCCGGGCTGCCCAAGACGTTCGCACCGGACCAGCTTGAACCGCTGCTGGAGCGCCTTGCCGCGTGGAAGCCGGAGGCGATCGCGGTGGAAGCGGTGTCCGGCCTGCAATGCGATTACATGCGCCGCTCGCCTGCGCGCTATGCCGACAGCATCAGCAGTTACTGCATCGATACCGGCCCGGCGCACGCGGCGACGGGGCTGGACGTACCCGCCGCGAACGCGGAAGCCGAGCGGCTGCTGGCCACCTGGCCCGCCGCACCGAGCGCGGCCCAACGACGGCAGTTGGCGGCGGTGTGGCTGGCTGCCGGTGAACGCAACTCTGCCGTGGTGCAGTGGCTGCGCCTGCCGGTGCAGGAGCGCATCGCGGGCGATGGCCTGACTCCACCCCTGGTGTCCTTCCTGGAAAAGCGCGTGCAACGCCGCGACGAGTCGGTGATGGTGGCCGCCGTACTGGCTGCACGCCTGGGGCTGGAGCGGGTATGGGCGGTGGACGACCACACTGCCGATTCGCCCACGCCCAAGGAACTGGAACAGGCCGCGTACGACGCGCTCACCAACGCGTGGAACAACCCGTACTCGAAAGCGCGCAAAGCAGCGGACGTGCCGTTGTACGCCAACCTGGACAAGCCCGGCGGCATGCTGGCGATGTACCGCGCCTACAACACGCCGGACGCGGCGATGCAGGCCTACAACGCCGACTTCGGTGCTGCGCTGGTCGAGCCTTCGCCGCAGGCCTTCGGGCGCGACTACGTGGGCTACTGGGAAACCCGCAACCTGCGCATGGTCGCCAACATCCGCGAGGTGCTGGGGCAGACGCCCGGCATGCGCATGCTGGCCATCGTCGGTGCCTCGCACAAACCCTACTACGAGGCGTACCTCCATCTCATGCACGACGTGCAGCTGGTGGATGCCGGCGAGGTGCTGCGCTGAGGCGGGGCATGAAGCCGGTTGCGACCCGGCCGTAGAGCTGGCCAACCAAACCCCGGCAATCAACAGGAACAAGCGATTTCCTATCGTCTGCACCATCCCGCATGGTGTGCTTCGGAGCGTAGAAACTCCCAGAGAGATAACGTTGGTGTTCCTGCGTCGGGAGGGTGGCTAATACAACACCCTCACGGGAAATACGCCCGCCGGCCTCTCTGCGGTTTCTAACCTCCCGACACCCTCGCCATCCCGGCGAGGGCGATCCTTGCAGGAGGTACATCATGCGAACGCCCTGGGCCGATACACCGTTCTTCGAACCGCCCAAACGCAGACCCTACGCACGCCCGACCCACGTCTGCAAAGTGGGTGCGGCGCACTATCCCATCCGCGAGGCGTACAGCACCGAAGAGGTGGTGCCGTACCTGCGCCTGCGGGGGCGCTGGCTGGACCAGCTCGGCTTCGACGTCGGCGCGCTGCTGAAGATAGACACCGCGCCCGGCAGCATCACCCTGACGGTGATCGAACGTCCGGTGCCGGTGCCCGCGAAGATTCCCCGGAAGCTGCAGCGCGCCGGTCGTTGAGGTGCATCCACGTCGGACAGGTGGTTTGGGAGGAACACATGAGCAGGAACGTTGTGATGCAGATACAGGTGGACGAGGGCCTGCGTGCCCGCTTCCACACGGCGGCGGCGCGCGACCGTCGGGCCGCCGACCAGGTGCTGGATGAGCTGATGCGCGCGTACGTGGCGCGCCGAGCGGAGGGGAGCGGTGGATGCGGGTCGCTCGCCGCCGGCGATGAGCGGGATCTGGAGGCGTTGGCGCGGGACCAGCGCGGCTGGCGATGTTGTCCGTTCGGTGAGTGATGGGAGGGGGCGCTAGCGGACCTGCTTGCCGTATGCCTCGGCGAGTACGGCCTTGTACGCCGCCAGGGGTTGCAGGCCCATCTCGCGGCGACGGTCGTCCAGGCTGTCCATGTCGGCGGTGGGCTGCAGCTCGAAGACGCCGTCGGCGTTCTCCTTGAACTGGCTGCCGTAGCGCTGCGGTCTGCCTTGGGCGAGCAGCACGCGGTCGGTGAGCAGGGCGTAGTCGGCGAGGTCGGCTTCACCGCTTTTTGCGGCCTTCTCGATCAGCGGCAGCATCGCGGCCTGGAAGGCCGGGTCGTGGTCGGCGTGCTGCACGATCACCCAGGCAGCCTTGGCGCCATCGCTGCCTACCCGCGAGCGGTCCGGCCAGCCCTTCTCGGCGACCGTGGCTTTCAGCCAGGTGGCGTTCTCCACGCTGACCGCCTTGGGCTGCGCCCAGGCGTCACCGCCGCCGGCCGCCACCGCAGCGTGCTGGGCGGCCTGGTCCTTCGCTTCACGCTGCAGCAGCGCGTCGCGCAGGGGCGCATCGCGTTGCACGGTGTGTCTGCGTTCTTCGGCGGCAATGCGTTGCAGCACGGACGGCCAGGCCGGATCGGCGCGCAGGGCGTCCAGGCCCGGGCGCGGCTTCGTGCGCAGGTCGTCCAGTGGCAGGCGGCCGGTGGGCAGCAGGGTATCGATGTAGGCCAGGGCGGCGGCGTGATCGCCCGAGGCGGCCGCGCATTCGACCAGCAGCAGTTCGCCGCCGGTGGGGAACGCGCTGCCGCTGGTGTACAGCGCGTCCAATGTCCGGGTGCAGCCGGCAAAGTTGTCCGCGCCGTACTGTTCGATGGCATCGAAGAACGTGGCCGGCGGTGCGGCGGCGGCGAGCAGCGGGGCCGACAGAAGCAGGGCCGTGGAGACGAGCGTCGTCAGGTGCGGCAGAGCGATTGAACACGGGCGCATGGCATTCCTCCTTGAACAGATGTCTTGGCCCGTTGCGAGCCACCGGGCGCAGAGGCAGGCTAGCAGATCCATCGTTGCCGTTGGTCATGGTGCCGCCCGCCACATGGCTGCGCGCAGGTGTGCCTCCTATGCTGCCTGCCGGACGTTATGCACCCCTACAAAGGACAGGATGATGGCGAACTCGATCGCGCGTGGACTGCTGCTGCCTGGGGCGGTGCTGTTGGGCATGGCCACGGCGCTGCTGCAGCTGTGGTGGGAGCATGCCCACGGCGGCATTCTGCGCCACCACCTGCTCAACGACCCGAGCCTGCCGGCGATCTCCAACGCGTGGGGCATCGTGGTGCTGCCCCTGTTGGGCGCAGTGGCGGGCTGGGGGCTGACACGGCGATCGAAGGCGCGCACCGGTGTGGTGGCACCGGCGCTTGCCGGGTTTGTCGGCGCCCTGTGCGCCGGCATTGCACTGTCGGTGGCGTTCGTGACCGGTGGTGAGACGGTGGCCACGCAGGTGATGGTGGGGATACTGGCGGCCAGCGTGGTGTTTCCCGCTTACCGTGCCGAATACCTGTTCGGCTTTGTGCTTGGCATGACGTTCGTGTTCGGCCCGGTGCTGCCGGCGCTGGTGGCAACAGTGCCGATGCTGATTTCGCTGGTCAGCCGGCAGGTGCTGTGGCGCGCGGTGATGTGGCTGGTGCGCCGCCCGCGTGCGGGTGCTGCGCGGTAAGACGGTGCGTTGCCGGCCAGCGGCCGGCATTACCTGAGCAGGGCGGCCAGCGAAACGATGTTGGCCAGCACGCACAGCACGAACACCCCTTGGAACGCGGTCTTGCGGTGCTTGTGGCGGAACACGGACTGGCCCAGCAGCGCGCCTGGCCAGCCACCGGCGAAGGCCAGCAGCTGCAGGGTGCGTTCGGGCGTGCGCCAGGCGCCACGCTGCGCGGCGCGTTTGTCCAGGCCGTACAGCGCGAATGCCACCGCGCTGGTCAGTGCGTACCACGCCGCCGCCCACAGCGGGAGGAAGCCGGTGACCGTCATGGCGATCAGGGCGCCGGCTGCAGCCAGCGCGAGATAGCGCCGTGCGTGCGTCACAGCGTATCGAGGAAGTTGCCCACCGCCGGGCCGAAGCGCGCGAAATCGACCAGGAAGGCGTCGTGGCCCTGCGGCGAATCCAGGCCGATGAACTGCGCATCGGCGCCGCCGGCGCGCAGGCCATCGGCAATCTGCTGTTGCTGCTGCACCGGGAACAGGATGTCGGTGTTGGCGCCGATCGCCAGCGCCTTGTCGACGCGGATACGGGCCAGGCCGGCCAGCACATCGCCGTCGGCGTATTCGGCCAGGTCGAACCAGTCCATCGAGCGGCTCAGGTACAGGTAGCAGTTGGGGTCGAAGAAACGCACGAAACGACGTGCGTGGCCTTCCAGATAACTCTCCACCTGGAACTCCAGGCCGAACGGATCATCGTCGGCCTGGTCCGAATCCAGCCGCACGCGGCCGAAGCGGCCATCCCATTCCAATGCCGAACGGTAGGTGATCACGCCGAGCTTGCGCGCCATGCGCATGCCCGATTCGGGATAGCTGTCTTCGCTGTACTGGCCGGCATCCCAGCGCGGGTCGAGGCGGATCGCTTCGCGCTGCAGTGAGCGGATGGCGATGGAGAACGGCAGCGCCTGCGCGCTGCCGGAGATGTTGATGTGGCTGCGTGCGATGCCGGGTGCGAGCAGCAGCACGGCCAGCGCGGTCATGCCGCCCATCGAGTTGCCGATCACGCAGGCGAGCTGGCTGATGCCGAGCGCGCGCACGACGTCGATGGCCGCGTTGGCGCCATCTTCGATCGACAGTTCCGGGAAGTGCAGGCGGTAGGGCTGGCCGGTGGCCGGGTCGATGGTGGCCGGCCCGGTGGAGCCCTTGCAGCTGCCCAGCGAATTGACGCACACCACGAACCAGCGGTTGGTATCGATCGGCTTGCCCGGGCCGAGCATCGGCTCCCACCAGCCGGCGGCCGGGTTGTCCGTGTTGGCGGCGGCATGCGCGTCCGGCGACAGGCCGGTCACGAGCAGGATCGCATTGCCGGCCTGCGCATCCAGCGTGCCCCAGGTTTCATAGGCGACATGGGCGCCATGCAACTGGCCGCCGCGCTTGAACGCGAACGGCGAGGGCAGGGCGTGGTAGCGCGTGCCCGGTGGGATGAATTCAGTCATGCGGGCATTCTAGCTCGCCCGAATCGGTGCACGGTGCCGCTGGCGGCACGCTGTATCGCGGTGATCGCGCGATCAGGGCGACCCCAGCACCAGCTGCACCGGGGCGGCGTGGGGCAGCCGCACACGTACCGCAGGCGAGTCCAGGTCGCCTTCCTGGCGGGCGGCGTTGCCGGAGGCGGACAGCCGGGCGAACACCTCCACCTCGTCCAGCGCCGACAACGGCTGGGTCGGCATCGGGCTGTCCGCATCGTCCAGCGTGACCACCAGCGGCAGCGCATCGGCGCGGTGCTTTTCCACCGCCACCGGCATCGGTGGGCCGCCGGGGACGCGGGCGATGACGAACACGCTGGCATCGCCGTGCAGGCGCGCACGCGCGGCGAACTGCGGGTCGAGCATGACTTTGACGGTCAGGCCGGCGCGCGCTGCGCTGGCCTCGGTGGGGGCGGCAGCCGGCAGCCCGGCGCTGGCGCGGGCGATGGCGATCTGCTCGCGCAGGGCGTTGGCGGCACCCGGGTCCAGGCGCGGCAGCAGCGCCTCCCAGGTGGCGGCGGCGTCGGCATCCTGGCCGCGCTGGCGCTGCGCGATGCCGATCAGCCAACCGGCGCGCTCGCTGTCCGGCGCGAGCCGGTCGGCGTGGCGCAGCCAGGTGAGTGCGGTGTCGTCGAACCGTTTGTCGGGGTTGGCCTGGGCGCGTGCCTGCGCGGCTTCGACCAGCACCACCGGCTCATCCGGCGCCAGAGCGATGGCACGGGCGTAGGCGCGGTTGGCGGCGTCCAGATTGCCCAGCGCCAGCTGCGAACGCCCCAGCAGCGCCCAGCCGTCGGCGCGTTGCGGGTCGCGTGCCAGGGCCTGCTCCAGGTCCTGCACACCGTCGCGCAGCGTCGCCGGCGCGGCGCGCTGCGCCTCCTCGGCCGCCTGCGGTGTGCCCACCAGCAGATACAGCGACGCGCCGGCCACGCCCATTGCCAGCGCCCCACCGAGGAAGGGCCCGCGGCCGGTGCGGCGCAGGGGCCACAAGACCACCATCGCCATGATTGCCGCGACCAGCCCGGCCAGCACCATCAGCCACTCGCTCACCAGTGATCCTCGCGTTGTTCGATCGGCTGAAGGCGGCGGCCGCGCCGGCGCACCACCCACACCAGCACCCCGGCGCCGGCCAGCAGCGCGATCGGTGGGCCAAACCACAGCACTGCGTTGCGCGCGTCCATCGGGGGGCGGTACAGCACGAAGCTGCCGTAGCGCTCGACCAGGAACTGTTTGATCTGGGCGTCGTCGCGGCCCTGCTGCATCAGCGCCAATACTTCACGGCGCAGATCATGGGCAATCTGTGCATCCGAATCGGCCAACGACTGGTTCTGGCACTGCACGCAGCGCAGCTCGGCGGTGAGCGCATGGAAGCGCGCTTCCTCGGCGGCGTTGCGGTACTGCAGCGGGGTGGGGTCGGACACGGCCTGCGCCAGCGCCGCAAACGGCGCCAGCAGCGCCAGCAGCGCCAGCGCGAGCAGCGCGGCGCGTGCCCGCGCGCGCGGGTTACGGTGCGGCCGGCAGATGATTCTGGGCATCGGCATTGGCGCGCTCCACCTTGTCCAGTTCGGGGATCAGCTGGGTATCGATCACGCGCTGGCTCAGCGCGCCGCTGTACTTCCAGCGCACCACGCCGCTGGCGTCAACCAGGAAGGTTTCCGGCGCGGCGGTCACGCCCCAGTCGATGGCGGTGCGGCCTTCGACGTCGCTCAGCACCAGCACGAACGGGTTGCCGAGCTGCTCCAGCCAGCGCAGAGCATCGGCCGGTTCGTCCTTCCAGTTGTAGCCGATCACGCGCACGCGCTTGGTTTCGGCGAACCGGGTCAGCACCGGGTGTTCCTCGCGGCAGGCCGCGCACCAGCTGCCCCACACGTTGAGCACGTAGGGCGCGCCGCGTAGCTCGGTGCTGCTCACGGTAATGGTGGGATCGTGCAGCACCGGCAGCTGGAACGCAGGGGCGGGCTTGCCGAGCAGAGCAGAGGGCAGCACATCGCGGTCGGGATCGCCGGACTTCATCACGCTGTACACCATCAGACCCAGCAGCCCGAAGAAGAACAGCACGCCGATCACGATCGCAACCGGCGGCAGCGGGCGGGACGGGGTGGGGCGGGGATCGGACATGGGAACTCCTACGGGCGACGGAAACGGCGGTCGGCGGCGGTGACGAAGCCACCCAGGGCCATCAGCAGCGCGCCCAGCCAGATCCAGCGGACGAACGGTTTGATGTGCACGCGCACGGCCCACGCATTGTTGCCCAGCGGCTCGCCCAGCGCCACGTACACATCGCCGCGGATGCGGGCATGGATGCCGGCTTCGGTCATGACCTGGCCGCCGCTGGCATAGGCGCGTTTTTCCGGATGCAGCAGGGCCAGTTCGCGGCCGTCGCGCAGTACGCGTACGTGGCCGCGGTCGGCGCTGTAGTTGGGGCCCTGCAGATGGTCCACGCCTTCGAAGTGCAGCTCATAGCCGCCTACCTCCAATGCCTGCCCCGGTGCCAGCGCCACTTCGCGCTGCACGTTGAGCGCTTCCACCAGCAGTGCGCCGGCCAGGAACACGGCCACGCCGCCGTGCGCCAGCAGCATGCCGACCATCTCGGCGTTGAAGCGGCCGTTGCCGCGCAGCCGGGTCCAGACGAAACGCGCGGTGCCCAGCGCCACCCAGGCTGCGGCGGCCACGCCGGCAGCGGTTTTGAGCGCGCCCTGCGGGGCCATGAAGTAGGCGATGACGCCAAGCAGCAGCGACAGCCCGGCCCACGGGGCGAGCATTGCAAGCGAGCGCGAGGCCTGGTCGCGCTGCCAGTTCACCAGCGGCCCGAACGGCAGCAGCGCCACCAGCGGCGCCATCAGCACCACGAACAGGGTGCCGAAGTACGGCGGGCCGACCGACACTTTGCCCAGGCCGAGCGCATCGGCCAGCAGCGGGTACAGGGTGCCGAGCAGGACCATGCCGCAGGCGGCGGCCAGCAGCAGGTTGTTGGCCAGCAGCAGGGTCTCGCGCGAGGTGGGCATGAACCCGCGGCGCGGGTCGTCGTTGCCCAGTGCACCGGCACGCAGCGCGTACAGCAGCAGCGCACCACCCACCACCAGCGCCAGGAACACCAGGATGAAGGTGCCGCGCGAGGGATCGGCCGCGAACGAGTGCACGCTGGTGAGCACACCCGAGCGGACCAGGAAGGTGCCGAGCAGTGACAGTGCGAATGCGGCGATGGCCAGCAGCAACGTCCAGCTGGCGAAGCTGCCGCGCTTCTCGGTGACCGCCTGCGAATGGATCAGGGCGGCACCGGCCAGCCACGGCAGGAAACTGGCGTTCTCCACCGGGTCCCAGAACCACCAGCCGCCCCAGCCCAGTTCGTAGTACGCCCACCAGCTGCCCAGTGCGATGCCGAGCGTCAGAAAGCCCCAGGCCACGTTGGTCCACGGCCGGGTCCAGCGCAGCCAGCGTGCATCCACGCGCCCTTCCAGCAGCGCGGCGATGGCGAAGGCGAACGGCACGGCGAAGCCGACGTAGCCCAGGTACAGCATCGGCGGATGGATGATCAGCCCGGGATCCTGCAGCAGCGGATTCAGGTCGCGTCCTTCCAGCGGCGCCGGCAGCAGCCGCGCGAACGGATTGGAGGTGAAGATCAGGAAGGCCAGGAAGCCGATGCTGATGATGCCGAGTACACCGAGGACGCGGGCACGCACCTCCGGGGGCAGCCGCCTGGACCACAACGCGACCGCGCCGCTCCACAGCGCGAGGACCAGCGCCCACAGCAGCAGCGAGCCTTCATGCGCGCCCCATACCGCCGAGTAGCGGTAGGCCATCGGCAGCAGCGAATTGGAGTTCTCGGCGACGTAGCGCACCGAGAAGTCCTGGACCACGAAGGCGACGGTGAGCACGGCGAACGCGCCCAGCAGCAGTGCCAGCTGGGCGAAGGCCGCCGGCCGCGCCACCGCCATCCAGGCCTGTTGGCCGCGCTGGGCACCCCACAGCGGCAGCACGGCCTGCAGCAGGGCCATCAGCAGTGCGCTCACCAGCAGAACCTGCCCCAGTTCGGGCAGCACTCAGCGGGTCTCCGCAGCGGGCATGGTCACGTCGTGCTTGGTGTGCGCCTGGCCCATCTTGTCGGCCACTTCCTTGGGGATGTAGTTCTCGTCGTGCTTGGCCAGCACTTCATCGGCGATGAAGCGGCCGTCCTGCAGGCGGCCGCTGGCCACCACGGCGGTCCCTTCGCGGAACATGTCCGGCAGGATGCGCGAGGTGGTCACCGGAAGCACGGCATCGCCGTCGGTCACCACGAAATGGGCATCGAGCGAACCGGATGCGCGCTCGAACGACCCCTTGACCACCATGCCGCCGAGCCGGAAGCGCGACTGCGCATCGACATCGCCGCGCAGCACTTCGGAGGGCGTGTAGAGATAGGCGATGTTCCGCTGCAGCGCGAAGGCCACCAGCGTGGTTGCCAACCCCGAGGCGAGCAGCAGCAGCAGCACCCAGACCATGCGACGACGCTGCGACGGGGTCATCGGGTGAGCTCCGTGGCCAGCGGCGTGTCGGGGAGCGCCTTGGCGCGCGCCTGCAACCGCTGCTGGCGCCGCAGCGCCTGCCGCCGGGCCGCGCGCAGGCGCAGCCAGGAGCCCAGCGCGTCGCTGCCCAGCACCAGGACGAACACCGCGTAGGCGGCGATGATGAAGGGGACGTGCGTCATCGCGGCAGTTCCTCGGACGTGGCCGGCGCGGTGCCGCCGAAGCGCTCCCCGACCCAGGCCTTGCCGGCTTCGCGCGTGAGGTTGTCGGCGCGCGCCTTGGCCAGCAGCGAGCCGACGAACCAGAGTTTGGTGGCGACCACCATCCACCACAGCGGAGCGATCAGTTCTTCGCGCACCGCGTTGGTACCGAATACGTTGATCGACTGGCGCTGGTGCAGGCCACCGAACCAGTCCACCGAATAGCGGATCACCGGCAGCAACCCGACACCGACGATGGCCAGCAGCCCGGCCGCGCGTGCGGCGCTGCGGCGGTCGTCAATGGCGTGGTACAGACCGATCACGCCCAGGTACAGGAACAGCAGGATCAGCTCGCTGGTCAGGCGCGGGTCCCAGTCCCACCAGCCGCCCCAGGTGCCTTTGCCCCAGATGCTGCCGGTGAGCAGGGTGATCAGGGTGAAGCCGGCGCCCATCGGCGCGCAGGCCATCGCCAGGATTTCGCAGATCTTGATCCGCCAGACCAGGGCGATGACCGCGTAGAAGGCCATCAGCGCGAACACGAACAGGCTCATCCACGCGCTGGGCACGTGGATGTAGATGATCCGGAAGGCGTCGTTCTGGGTCTGCTCGGCAGGCACCACGAACAGGCCCTGCCACATGCCGAGCAGCAGCACCGGCACCGCGGCGACATAGAAGATGCGCGACCACCGCGTGGCGAAGCGGTCGAAGGTGGGCGGTGAACCGAGTTGGTGGAACCAGCGGACTATCGGGTGCATGCGGCAGTGGCTATCCAACGAAGGGCGACGATCCAACGGACGTGGAGTGGCTCGTTAAACGATGACACTGGAACGGTGGCACGGGAACAGCAACTCAACTCAGCGAGATCCGGATGGCGGCAGCGGTCGCCAGCGGCGCCAGCACCAGTGCAACCACCAGCCCGGCGGCCAGCAGCAGCAGCGCACCGACCGGATCCTGCCCGCGCGCTGCGGCGCCGACACTGCCCGCACCGAACACCAGCACCGGTACGTACAACGGCAAGGCCAGCAACGCCACGAGAATACCAGAGCGCCGGATGCTCACCGTCAGCGCGGCGACCACGCCACCGATCAGACTCAGCACCGGCGTTCCCAGCAGCAACGATGCCAGCAGGATCGGTAGTTGGTCATGTGGCACGTGCAGCATTTCCGCCAGCAGCGGCGTGATGGCGATCAGCGGCAGCGCGGTGGTGGCCCAGTGCAGCAGCACCCGCACCAGCACCAGCCACGCCAGCGGGACCGGTGCCAGTAGCCATTGCTCCAGCGATCCGTCCTCGGCATCGCTGCGGAACAGCGAATCCAGCGCCAGCTGGCCGGCCAGCAGAACCGCCAGCCACAGCACCGCCGCGCCGACCTGGCCCATCACCGATGACTCGCGGCCGAGCGCGAGCGCGAACAGCACCACCACCAGCAGCGCGAACAGCAGCGGTTGCAGTGCGTCGCCACGGCGGCGCCAGAGCAGGCGCAGGTCGCGTCCGGCCAGGGCGCGGGCGGTCTGCCACAGGCCCGGTTCGGTGCCCGGCGCGATCATGCGGCACCGCCGGCGGCGACCGGGGCCTGCCCGGCAGGCGTCAGGTCGATCAACCGGGTACGTACCGGCGGGGCGGCGTAGGCGCCGTGGGTGGTGACCAGGGCGGCCCCACCGCTGCGCAGGTGCGCGGAAATCATGCGGTTCACCAGGTTGATGCCGTCCAGGTCGAGATTGGCGTAGGGCTCGTCGAGCAGCCACAGCGGGGCCGGCGACAGCCAGACCCGGGCCAGGGCCAGGCGACGCTTCTGACCGGCCGAGAGCTGGCGGACCAGGGTGTCCTCATAGCCGGCGAGGCCGACGATGGCCAGCGCATTGCCGGGCATCTGGCGCGCGCGTCGGCCATGCAGGCCGCACAGGAAATGCAGGTTCTCCAGCGTGTCCAGGTCCGGTTTGAGCGCGGGCAGGTGGCTCAGGTACGCCACATACTGCGACCGTTCCTTGTGACCGGCCACGCGGCCATCGATCTGCACCTGGCCGCTGTCGGCGCGCAGCAGCCCGGCCAGCACGCGCAGCAGGGTGGTCTTGCCGGCGCCGTTGTCGCCCTGCACCAGCAGAGCTTCACCGGCATCGATATGGAAGTCGAGCGGCCCGAAGACGGGTTCATCGTTGCGACTGAAGCCAAGGCCTTGCGCGGCCAGCAACGGAGGAGCGTTCAAGGGGCTCAGGCTTCACACCGGGAAAGGGCCGCCATTGTAGCGGGGGTGGGGCGGTGCAGTGGAGGCAGGGCGGGCCGTCATGGCTGCGGACGTTTTGCGTACACTGGTCTTTCCCCCCCTTTCTTCTTCTTTGCCGATGCAACCCCAGACCAAGCTCCCCAAGGTGGGCACCACCATCTTCACCGTGATGTCGCAGCTGGCCGCCGAGCACGGCGCCGTGAACCTGGGGCAGGGGTTTCCGGACTTCTCCGCGCCGCAGCGCCTGATCGATGAAACGGTCAAGGCCATGCACGGCGGGCTGAACCAGTACCCGCCGATGACCGGCGTGGCACCGCTGCGCCAGGCCATCGCGCAGAAGTCGCTGGATCTGTACGGCGCGCAGGTCGATCCGGACTCCGAGATCACCGTGACCAGCGGCGCCACCGAGGCGATCTTCAACGCCATCCACGCCGTGGTGCGCCCGGGCGAAGAGGTGATCGTGCTCGATCCGGCGTATGACTGCTACGAGCCGGCGATCGAGCTGGCCGGTGCGGTGGCCGTGCACGTGCCGCTGGACCCGCAGACGTTCGCGGTGGACTGGGACCGTGTGCGCGCGGCGATCACCCCGCGCACCCGCCTGCTGATGGTCAACACCCCGCACAACCCGTCCGGCGCGATGCTGACCGCCGATGACATGCAGGCGCTGGCGGATGTGCTGCGCGGCACCGGCATCTACCTGATCTCCGATGAGGTGTACGAACACATCATCTACGACGGCCGCCGCCATGAATCGGCGCTGCGCTACCCCGAGCTGCGCGAACGCGCCTTCGTGATTTCCAGCTTCGGCAAGACCTACCACTGCACCGGCTGGAAGATCGGCTATGCCATCGCCCCGCCGGCAATGAGCGGCGAGTTCCGCAAGGTGCACCAGTACAACACCTTCACCAGCTTCGGCCCGGCGCAGTACGGCTTTGCCGCGATGATCCGTGACGAGCCCGAACACCACCTGGAACTGGGCGCGTTCTACCAGGCCAAGCGCGACCGCTTCCGTGCGCAGCTGCTGACCACCCGCCTGACCCCGCTGCCGGTGCCGGGCGGCTACTTCCAGCTGGTCGACTATTCGGCCATCAGCGATCTGCCCGACCACGAATTCGTGAAGTGGCTGACCATCGAGAAGGGCGTGGCCGCCATTCCGCTGTCGCCGTTCTACGAGACCGCGCCGGAAGGCCAGCGCCTGGTGCGGCTGTGCTTTGCCAAGAACGACGCCACGCTGGACGCGGCGATCGCGCGCCTGCAGGTGCTGTGATGAGCGCCGCCGAACGTCCCGATCTGCGTATCAGCCTGGTCCAGGGCGACACCCGCTGGCACGATCCGGCCGGCAACCGCGCGCACTACGGTGCGCTGCTGGCACCGCTGGCCGGGCAGACCGATCTGGTGATCCTGCCGGAAACCTTCACCAGCGGTTTCTCCAACGACGCCATCGACAAGGCCGAGGGCATGGATGGCCCCACCGTCACCTGGCTCCGCGAGCAGGCGGCGCGGCTGGGTGCGGCCGTCACCGGCAGCGTGCAGCTGCGGGTGGGGGAGGGCGTGTTCAACCGGCTGCTGTGGGCCACCCCCGAGGGTGACCTGCAGTACTACGACAAGCGTCATCTGTTCCGTTACGGCGGCGAGCACCTGCGCTACGCCGCCGGCGATGCGCGTCTGAGCGTGGACTGGAAGGGCTGGCGGATCAATCCGCAGGTCTGCTACGACCTGCGCTTCCCGGTGTTCTGCCGCAACCGCTACAACGTGGAACGTGCCGACGACCTGGATTTCGATCTGCAGATCTTCGTCGCCAACTGGCCTTCGGCGCGCGCCTACCCGTGGCGCACGCTGCTGCGTGCCCGTGCGATCGAGAACCTGTGCTACGTGGCGGCGGTCAACCGGGTCGGCATCGACGGCAACGACCTGCACTACGCCGGCGACAGCGCGGTGATCGATTTCCTCGGCCAGCCGCAGGTGGAGATCCGCGAACGCGAGCAGGTGGTCACCACCACCATCTCGGCGGCCGCGCTGGCCGCGCACCGCGCGCGTTTCCCGGCGATGCTGGACGCCGACAGCTTCGACCTGCACAGCCGCCCATAACGCCGGCCGCTGGCCGGCATGCAGAACCGGTAGTGCCGGCCGCTGGCCGGCATGCAGCACCGGTAGTGCCGGCCGCTGGCCGGCTCCACGCACGCCATGCAGCACCCCGGACGCCGCCGGCCGCTGGCCGGCTCCACGCACGCCATGCAGCACCCATGCAGCCGGCCAGCGGCCGGCACTACTGAACGGTTGCCGCACGCGGGTGGGCGGCCTCATGCGGGCGCGACGCGCACGCTGCTAGATTCGGGGCCGTTCCCTTCCGCATGAGTGCACTGCAATGAAGACGCTTTCCCTGGCACTGATCGCGCTGGCCAGCCTGGGCGCGGTTCCCGCCGCGCAGGCCGCCGGCAACATCGACTGCGAGCTGCACTACAACCTGGCCGGCTGGTCGGTGCTGTACAAGACCGCATCCGGCACCGGCACCATCACCTGCGACAACGGCGCGCGCATCCCGGTCAAGATCACCGCCAAGGGCGGCGGGCTGACGGTAGGCAAGTCCAAGATCGTGGATGGCAAGGGCAAGTTCTCCGGCGCGTACTCGCTCAATGACCTGCTCGGCTCGTACGCCTCGGTCGAAGCGCACGCCGGCGCGGACAAATCCAGCAACGCGCAGGTGATGACCAAGGGCGATGTCTCGCTGGCCCTGGCCGGCACCGGCAAGGGCTGGGATCTGGGCGTGGGCGTGGGCCGCTTCACCATCGAGCGCCGCTGACCGCACCCCGGCAGCGCCCGGTGCTGCCAGCAGCGGCACGCCAACGAAAAACCCCGGCCTGAGCCGGGGTTTTTTGTGTGCTGCGATTCAGCGATCAGCCGCCGCGCGGGCCGCCGCCACGGTGGCCACCGCCACCGGGACCACGGCTGCCGCCGGGACGTGCGCCACCCGGACGACCACCGGGGCCACCCGGGCCACGGTTGCCGCCCGGGCCGCCGGGGCCGCGATTGCCGCCGGGACCGCCGGGGCCGCGTGCACCGGGGCCACCCGGACCACGGTTGCCACCCGGGCCACCCGGGCCGCGATTGCTGGCCGGACGCGCGCTGCCGTACGGGCTGGCGCCCGGATTGGCGTGGTCGGACGGGAAGCTGGGCGCATTGCCCGGATGGCCGTACGGGTGGCGCGACGCGCCCTGACCGCCCTGGCCACCACGGTTGCCGCCACCGCCGCCGGCCGGACGGCCCTGGCCGCCGAAGCCACCGCGGTTCTCGCCACCGAAGCCGCCACGGCCTTCGCCACGGCCTTCACCGCCGAAGCCGCCGCGACCCTGGCCGCCTGCGCCGCCCGGGCCCTTCGGCTTGCCGTAGGGACGCCCCTGGCCACCGGCACCGGCGCCGGCACCCGGACCGCGTGCACCGGGACCACGGGCAGCGCCCGGGCCGGCATTGCGGTGGTTGCTCGGACCGGTGCTGACACCGTCCGGCACGTACCAGCTGCGGAATGCGGCCGGGTTGCCTTCCGGCAGGGCGCGGTTGCCCTTGTCCGGACGCTGCTTGAACGGACGCTGCGACTGCTTGGCCGCCGCTTCACCGCTGACCGTCAGGCCACCCTTGAAGCCGCCGCCCTTGCCGCCGCGACCACGGCCGCGCTCTTCGCGGACGTTGTCGAAACGACGCAGCTCGCGGCCTTCATCGGCCTGGTTGTGGCCGTTGACGTAGGCATTGCCGCGGCCACCTTCGCGCGACACGCGCACGGTGGTCTTGGCGGCACGACGCTGGCCGATCACCGGCTGCAGGGTCAGCGCCGACGGCGCGCCTTCTTCCAGCTTCAGTTCGGCACGCAGCGCTTCGACCTGCTTGGCCGGCAGTTCAACCGACTGGCCACGCAGCAGTTCGCGCGGCAGGCTGACCTTGCCGTAGCGGGTGCGCTTGAGGCGGCTGACCTGGCAGCCCTGCGATTCCCACAGGCGGCGCACTTCGCGGTTGCGGCCTTCCTTGACGACCACGCGGAACCAGTCGTGCGAGTCGGTGCCGCCGATGCGTTCGATCTCGTCGAACTTGGCCGGGCCGTCTTCCAGCGCCACGCCGCGGGCGAGGCGGTCGACGATGCTGTCCGGCACTTTTTCTTCGCCTTCCGGTGCACGCACGCGCACGACGTACTCGCGTTCCACCTCGTAGGAGGGGTGCATCATCGCGTTGGCGAGTTCACCGTCGGTGGTCGCCAGCAGCAGGCCGGTGGTGTTGATATCCAGGCGGCCGATCGCGATCCAGCGCGCGCCCTTCAGGGCCGGCAGCGCTTCGAACACGGTCGGGCGACCTTCGGGATCTTCGCGCGTGGTCACTTCGCCTTCCGGCTTGTTGTACGCCAGCACGCGCGAGGTCTCGGTCAGCGCGGTGGCGACGAAGCCACGGCCATCCAGTTCGACCTTGTCGCCGCTCTTGATCGACTGACCGGTCTGGGCGACTTCGCCGTTGACCTTGACCAGACCATCGGCAATGCGCTGTTCCAGCGCGCGGCGTGAACCGAGACCGGCCTGCGCCAGCACCTTGTGCAGGCGCTCTTCGAGCTTGGGCTGTTCGGTGTCGGTTTCGCGCTTGAGCGAAAGCTTGTTCAACGACAGCTTGCGGGGGGTGTCACTCATTTACTTGGCTCCGGCCGGCGACGGTTTCGTCGGCCTCTGGTTCGGGATCGGCTTCGTCAACAGCCACGGTCGTCGTCGCGACGGCGTTGTCTTCGGTTTCGTTCTGGTGCGCCGCGCGCTCTCCCGGCGCGGTAACGGGTTCGCCATCGCTGGCGGTCGTATCAGCGTCGTCGTCGCGGAGCGGCAACGGCGCATGGGATGAGGTGGTGCCGGCATCCGCATCGGCGGAGGCCTCGCTATTGTCCTGATCTGCGGGCTGATCCGCCAGTCGGGCGGCTGCCAGCGCAGCGCGGGCGGCGGCCCGGGCGGCGGCCGGATCGAGGTCCTGCGCCGGCACCGGATCGGATGCCGGAGGCGGGGCCTCGTCGGCGTCCGGGTCGGCGTCCGGTTCCGCGTCGTCCTCGCCCGTCGCCGGCGGCGGGGTGCCGTCGTCGTTGGCGGCGTCGCTGTCCAGGTCGCTGTCCGGGCTGGCGGCACCGGCGGCCAGGCGACCGGCCGGCTGGCCATCGCTGTCCAGCGGCAGCTGCGGTTCCAGCTCGCCCAGGTCGCGCAGTTCGGACAGCGGCGGCAGTTCATCCAGGCGCTTGAGCCCGAAGTAGTCCAGGAAGCCCTTGGTGGTGCCGAACAGCGCCGGGCGCCCGGGGACGTCGCGGTGGCCGATCACGCGGATCCATTCGCGTTCTTCCAGTGCCTGGATGATGTTGCTGCTGACCGCCACGCCGCGCACCTGCTCGATCTCGCCGCGGGTGATCGGCTGGCGATAGGCGATCAGTGCCAGCGTTTCCAGGGTGGCGCGGGTGTAACGGGTCTTGCGCTCGGTCCACAGCCGGGTGATGTAGCCGTGGACCTCGTTGGTGACCTGGAAGCGGAAGCCCGAGGCAACCTCGACCAGCTCCACGCCGCGTCCGCCGCAGCCTTCGCGCAGCAGTTCCAGGGCGCGTTCGACGCTGCCCGGGGGCGCCGGTTCCTCGTCGGGGAACAGGCCCTGCAACTGCGCCAGCGTCAGCGGCTGGCTGGATGCCAGCAGCGCGCCTTCGACAATACGGTTGATCAGCGGTTGATCCATGCGTGGGTCGGGTGCTCAGTCGGATTCGTTGGCGGCGTCGTTGTCGTCGAACTCGCTGTTGAACTGCAGCGGTTCGTTGGTATTGCCGGCGGCCAGGGACTTGACGTAGATCGGCGCCAGCGGAGCTTCCTGGACAATGTCCAGCAGCTGTTCCTTGGCCAGTTCCAGCAGGGCCAGGAAGGTCACCAGCACCCCCAGCTTGCCTTCTTCGGCAGTGAACAGCGATTCAAACCGGTAGAACCGGCCATCTTCCAGACGGCCCAGCACGTCGCCCATCCGTTGCCGCACGCTCAGCGCCTCGCGCTTGATCGCATGGCCGGTGAACAGCTCGGCGCGCTTGAGCACGTCGTGCAGCGCCATCAGCATTTCCTTCAGGTCCACCGGCGGCGGCAGCTTGACGGCCGCGCGGTCGGGAACGAAGGCATGCGCCAGACTGGTGTCGCGATCCTGCCGGGGCAGGGCGTCGATGTCCTCGGCGGCCTGCTTGAAACGTTCGTACTCCTGCAGCCGGCGCACCAGCTCCGCGCGCGGGTCGGCTTCATCGCCTTCCACGCTCGGCGGCCGCGGCAGCAGCATCCGCGACTTCACTTCGGCCAGGATCGCCGCCATCACCAGGTACTCGGCCGCCAGTTCGAAGCGCAGCTCCTGCATGACGTTGATGTACTCGACGTACTGGCGGGTGATCTCGGCAACCGGGATGTCCAGGATGTCCAGATTCTGCCGGCGGATCAGGTACAGCAGCAGGTCCAGCGGACCCTCGAAGGCATCCAGGATGACTTCCAGCGCGTCCGGTGGGATGTACAGGTCCTGCGGAATCTGCAGGACCGGTTGCCCATGCACCACGGCCAGCGGCATTTCCTGCTGCTGTGGGGCGGTCGGCCGGATTTGCGGGTTCGCGTCGAGCGCGAGTTCGGAAGTCATCAAGTTGACGTCAGTATTGCAACGGACCGGTCGCCGCACCGTGCCGGCCGCTGGAAAACCAGGGGGCAGGGTGGCAGGCCAAGGCACGCCGCTGTCGGCGCGATTCCACACTTCAAACAGCAAGGCGCGCCGCGATGGGCAGCGACAGAACTACGGGGAGGTCGTCTACGTGCGCTGGTGTGGGGCAGTGGGTCGGTCGACACAGGGCCAGAAAAGCCGGGGGTCGACGGGCCGCTGCATCCAGCCACGTGCAATGGGAACAAGAGTACGGCTTTGCACCGGCAGTGTCCAGCGAGCCGGGCTAGAATCCTCCCGTTTGTTTATATGAGTCTCGGGAGTTGCCTGTGTGGTATGTGATTGAAGGCTATGACGGCGCGGCCGTCCTGCCCGCCCGCCAGTCGGCGCGGCCGGCCCATCTGGCGCGTCTGCAGGCCCTGCAGGACGAAGGGCGCCTGCTGCTGGCCGGCCCGTGCCCGGCCATCGACAGCGAAGATCCCGGCCCGGCCGGCTTCAGCGGCAGCGTGGTGATCGCCGCATTCGACTCCCTGGAACAGGCCCGTGCCTGGGCCGATGCCGACCCGTACGTGGCGGCCGGGGTGTACGAGCGGGTCCAGGTGCGCCCGTTCCGCAAGGTGCTGCCATGAGCAACGCCGAGCGCGTCGAGCGCATCCGCGCGGCCCTGCAGCAGGCCTTTGCCCCCGAGCACCTGGTGGTGGAGGACGACAGCCACCGCCATGCCGGCCACGCCGGCGCGCGCGACGGCCGCGGCCACTTCAATGTGCAGGTGGTGAGCGCGGCGTTTGCGGGAATGGCGCCGTTGGCGCGCCACCGGGCCGTCTATGCGGCGGTCGGGACCATGATGGAGACCGATATCCACGCCCTGTCCATCGACGCCCGCAGTCCGACCGAAAACCGCTGAAACCCTTGTCCCGTCTTGTCCTGGCGAGTCCTGGAAGGACCCGCCGTGGACAGCAATCTGTTACCGCCGTGAGACATGAGGCTAACGTAGTGTTTACATTCAGGATTGAAAACGCTTACATTCCGCGCCAAGCCCAGATCTCTAAGCCGTGGAGGGCGGCGAGGTGAACAAGGCAGCCATCACAATCAAAGATGTTGCTCGCGAAGCCCGGGTCTCCGTGGCCACGGTCTCGCGTGCCCTGAACGGTCATGAAAATGTCGCCGAGCCCGTGCGCAAGCTGGTGCTGGAGGTCGCTGCGCGTCTGCGCTACACCCCGCACGCGGCGGCCCGCAGCCTGAGCAGCCGGCGCACCAACACCATCGGTGTGGTGCTGCCCGACCTGTACGGCGAGTTCTTCTCCGAGCTGATGCGTGGCATCGACAACGTGGCCCGTGCGCGCCGCCAGCACCTGCTGGTGTCCAGCTACCACGGCGACCAGGAACAGCAGGGGGCCGCGCTGCGCGCCATGCGCGGACGGGTGGACGGCCTGCTGGTGCTGTCGCCGTACGCCGAAAGCCCCGGCTTCCTGACCGACAACCTGCCGCAGTCGCTGCCCACGGTACTGATCAATACCTATCTGCCCGAGCAGGATCATCCGGTGCTGAGCATCGATGACCATGCCGGTGCGATGGCCATGACCCGCCACCTGCTGGAGGTGGGGCATCGCCGTATCGCGTTCATTTCCGGTCCGGATCTCAACTACGACGCCCGTGAGCGCCTGCGCGGTTTCCGCGATGCGCTGGCGGCATTCGGCGATGCTGCCGACGGCATCGAGTTGCCCGGTGACTTTGACGAAGCTTCCGGCCATCGAGCCGGACAGGAGTTGCTGGCAGCCGGCACGCTGCCCGATGCGGTGTTCGCCGCCAACGACATGATGGCGCTGGGGTGTCTGTACGCCTTCGCGCAGGCGGGCATCCGTGTTCCGCTCGATGTCGCACTGGCGGGTTTCGATGACATTCCGCTGGCACGTTTCGTTCACCCGTCGTTGACGACGATGCAGGTGAGTATCGCCGACCTCGGCGATAGAGCCGCGACGCGCCTGTTGCAGTTGATGGATGGCAACAACACGGAAGGGGCCGGTGACAAGCAGACGCTGGTGCCGACCCTGATCGTGCGTGATTCAAGCAAGCCCAGAAGCGAGCTGTAGTTCACGACCGTTGGTCGTGACGCATTCAAACAACGCTGTAAAAAACAATACAGGGGCCGCAATGACGGCCACCACCACCCGGAGAGTTACATGACGTATTCCAATCACCGCAATCGCGCGCCGGCCCGTCGCCTGCTGACCACCGCGTTGGTCAGCTGCCTGATGCTGGGCGCTGCGCCGGACCTGATGGCGCAGTCGGCCAACGCCTCGCTGCGTGGCCAGGTTGCACAGGCCGAGGCCGGCACCGAAGTCACCGCCACCAACGTCGCCACCGGCACCGTGCGTCGCGGCACCATCCGTGCCGATGGCAGCTACTCGCTGATGGGCCTGGACCCGGGCACCTATGACGTCGTGGCCAACGGCCAGACCCAGAAAGTGACGGTGACCGTGGCATCGACCGCGACGCTGAACTTCAGCGGCGCGCCGGCCAACGGCAGCACCGCCAACGCCACCAACCTGGACACGGTCAACGTGATTGCGCCGACCCTGCTGCAGGAAGTGCGTACTTCCGAAGTGGGCAAGACCGTCAGCCTGCAGCAGATCCAGACCACCCCGCAGGTGTCGCGCAACTTCCTGGAATTCGCCGACGCGGTCCCGGGCCTGATCTTCACCCGTGATGCCAAGGGCAACACCTCGCTGCGCGGCGGTGCCACCAACTCCGACGGTACCAACGTGTACATCGACGGCGTGGGCCAGAAGAGCTACGTCAAGGGCGGCGGCGTGGCCGGCCAGTCCGGCAGCGCCGGCAACCCGTTCCCGCAGCTGGCGATCGGTGAATACAAGGTCATCAGCGGCAACTACAAGGCCGAGTACGGCCAGGTCTCCAGCGCGGCCGTGACCGCGGCGACCAAGTCCGGTACCAACGAGTTCAAGGGTGAAACCTTCTACCGTTACACCAACGAGGACATGCGCGCCAAGACCCCGGCCGAGCGCCAGGGTGGCAACGACAAGATGGTCTCGGCCGAGAAGGAATACGGCTTCGCACTGGGTGGCCCGATCATCCAGGACAAGGCGCACTTCTTCGTGACCTATGAAGCCAAGCGCTTCGACCTGCCGGTCACCATCGCGCCGGACGGCGCGGTCACCAATGCTGCCAGCCTGCTGCCGCCCGCTGGTGCCGCCGGCCTCGGCCCGGCCAGCCAGCCGTTCCAGCAGGACCTGATCTTCGGCAAGATCGACTTCGAGCCGACCGACAACGATCGCATCGAGCTGACCTTCCAGGACCGCGATGAAACCCAGTCGCAGTTCAGCGGCCAGACCTCGCCGGAAGCCGGCCGTGAAGTGGTCAACACCGACCGTCGTTACGCCCTGCGCTGGAACCACAGCGGCGAGCGTTACTACAACGAAATGATGGTCACCCATGAAGATTCGTTCAACAACCCGACCCCGCTGACCCTGGCCAACGGCATCACCTACACCGCACCGGACGGCACCGAAGACCGCACCGTGGTGAAGATCGGTGGCGCATCGGCGCTGGATTCGCAGGTGAAGGGCCAGAAGGGCTGGTCGATCGAAGACAACCTGACCCTGGACGGCATCCAATGGATGGGCGACCACACCATCAAGATGGGTGCGAAGTACAAGCAGATCGACCTGTACGCCTCCGACGCCGCGCAGATCAACCCGACCTTCACCTACAGCCTGGGCGATCCGGACTTCCCGGATTCCATCCCGTACAAGGCACAGTTCGTCAAGCCGGTGACCGGCGTGTCGGGCGTGTCGGGCGAAGTGCGTTCGAAGTCCAAGCAGATCGGCCTGTTCATCCAGGACGACTGGCAGGTCAACGACCACCTGCAGCTCAACCTGGGCCTGCGCTGGGACTACGAGAAGACCCCGACCTACCTGGACTTCGTGACCCCGCAGCAGGTGGTCGACGCGATCTACTCGCAGGACCCGCGGGCTCCCGCCGGCCAGACCTACGCCGATTCGCTGGCGCTGGGCGGTCTGGACATCAGCGACTACATCAGCACCGGCAAGAACCGCAAGGCATTCAAGGATGCCTGGCAGCCGCGCCTGGGCTTCTCGTATGACATCAACGCCGACGAGCAGCACGTGATCCACGGTGGTGCCGGCCGTTCGTACGATCGCGACCTGTTCGACAACCTGCAGCTGGAAACCACCAAGCTGGCACTGCCGCAGCCGACCATCTACTTCCGCAACCCGGCCACCGGCACCTGCATCAACGGTCAGGCCGCCTGCTATGACTGGAACCCGAACCTGCTCAACGGCATCGGCAACCTGCAGACCCTGGTCGGTTCGACCAGCAATGCCGGTCTGGAAGTGGACCTGCTGAACAACAATCTGAAGGCTCCGTACTCGGATCAGTTCAGCCTGGGCATGAGCAACCAGATCGGTGACTGGCTGACCGACGCCACGATCGCCCGCACGCTGAGCTACGACGGCTTCGCGTTCACCCTGGGCAACCGCTACCCGACCGGCCAGTTCTTCGATGACCCGCGTCTGTGCGGCGGTACCGACCCGGGCCTGAGCCAGGCCTGGAGCTGCAACGTGCCGGGCTTCGGCAGCCTGATCATCGGCCAGCAGGGCATCAAGACCCGTGCCACCCAGGTCCTGCTGTCGGCGCAGAAGCCGTTCACCCAGGAAAGCGGCTGGGGTACCTCGATCGCCTACACCTGGACCACCGCGCGCCACAACCGCGACATCAATGAGAAGTACGCGTTCGACCGCGGCCTGATCGCTGATTACCCGACCATCCGTTCCAACGGCGCGCCGCGCCACCGTCTGGTGGTCACCGGTTCGTACGCAGGCTTCTGGGGCATCACCTTCGGTGGCAAGATCACCCTGGCCACCCCGACCGCCGTCAACGACTGGTACCCGGTGCCGCAGGCCAATGGCTTCAACCTGCCGACCCCGCAGGCCGCCGTGCCCAACGCCAATGGCAAGTTCCTGCTGGGCGGCAAGGTCTTCGGCTACCGTTCGGTCGATCTGCAGGCGACGAAGACGTTCAAGATGCCGGGCGATACCGAGCTGTACGCTCGCCTGGACATCATCAACGTGTTCAATTTCGACAACTTCTCCAACTACAACTACATCAAGACCAACGGCAAGCTGCAGGCCAGCTACAACGAGACCGGCGAGATCATTGGTACGCCGCGTCAGGTCAAGGCAGAAGTCGGCTTCCGCTTCTGATCGCATCACCCGGCATCGCCTTCGCAGGCGATGCCGGGGCAGCACCGGCGGGCGGCTCTGGGCGAGCAGGGGAACGGCGAAGAGATTGTCCCTCCGCGAT
>NZ_JBMOWY010000066.1:0-14500 GCF_049310345.1 Stenotrophomonas sp. GZD-301
TCCCTCCTCACGCCCCCCCGCCCCCCTTACCCTTTCCCCCCCCCCCCTTGGCAGCACCGCCGGCCGGCTCTGGCCGACCGGCGGACTGCACAGGCGCTTGCCCGTCGGCGATCGGCAAGCGCGTGTGCGGTAGCTATCCCGCGTTGCCTGGCACAGGCTGGATCCGCCCTCGACATGCGGATTTTTTTTGGGTCAGGTCTGTAAACGATTTCAATCTGGTTGAGGCTATGCTCTCCAGCACGAACATGCGAAAAGGTGGTGGTCGATGAATGCACGTCGGGTGGTGACGCTGACTTTGCTGTCCGCAGCGATCGTCGGCTGCCAGAAGGCGCCGGAACAACCGGCCAAGCCCAAGCCTCCGGTCATTCTGGTGGAGGCCGATGCGCCGCCGCGTCCGATGAAGCCCGAACTGCCGCCGCTGTTCGATGACATCGAGCGCCGCACCTTCCAGTTTTTCTGGGACACCACCAACGAAGTCAACGGGCTCAGCCCGGACCGCTTCCCGTCGCGCCCGTTCGCCAGCATCGCCTCGGTGGGCTACGCGCTGACCGCCTATCCGATCGGCATCGAGAACGGCTGGGTCAGCCGCACCCAGGCGGTGGACCGCACCCTGTTGACGCTGAAGTTCTTCCGCGACCTGCCGATGGGCCCGCAGCGCACCGGCAAGGGCGGTTACAAGGGTTTCTACTACCACTTCCTGGACATGCAGCAGGGCCGCCGGTACGACAGCTGGGTCGAGCTGTCCAGCGTGGATACCGCACTGCTGATGATGGGCGTGCTGTTCGCACAGTCCTACTACAGCGGCGACGACCCGCGCGAGAAAGAGATCCGCGACATCGCCGAAACGCTGTACAAGCGCGTGGACTGGGCGTGGCTGCAGCAGCGTGCGCCGCTGATCTCGATGGGCTGGTTCCCCGAGAGCGGCTTCATCGACCACGACTGGATGGGCTACAACGAGGCGATGATGGTCTACATCCTCGCACTCGGTTCGCCGACCCATCCGGTCAGCCCGGACGCATGGACGGTGTGGACGCGCACCTACGACAACGACTGGGGCGTCTACCAGGGCCAGGAATACCTGTCCTTCGGTCCGCTGTTCGGCCACCAGTACACGCATGTGTGGGTGGACTTCCGCGACATCCAGGACGCCTACATGCGCGAGCGGGGCAGTACCTACTTCCTCAACAGCCGGTCGGCCGCGCTGGCCCAGCGCGAGTACGCCATCGCCAACCCGATGAACTGGAAGGACTACGGCGAGAACGTGTGGGGCCTGACCGCCAGCGATGGCCCGCAGAACACCACGCAGGAGTATCGCGGTGAGCAGCGCCAGTTCCGCCACTATTCTTCGCGCGGCGCCGGCCTGCGCGAGAACTTCGACGACGGCACCATCGCGCCGACCGCGGCGATCGCCTCGATCGTGTTCGCGCCCGAGGAAGTGATCCCGGCCACCGAAGAGATGCACAAGCGCTACGGCGACTACATCTACTCCAGCTACGGCTTCCTGGATTCGTTCAATCCCAGCTTCAGCTACGACATCCCGATCAAGACCGGGCGCCTGGTGCCGGACCGTGGCTGGGTGGCCAGCGATTACATCGGCATCGACCAGGGGCCGATCCTGACCATGATCGCCAACTACCGGAATGATTTCGTCTGGGACGTAATGAAGAAGAATCCGCACATCCGCAAGGGCCTGGAGCGCGCCGGTTTCAGTGGCGGCTGGCTGACCCCGGAAGGCGAGGCGGCTCCGATGGAGCTGCAGAAGGACGAGAAAGCGGCGTCGGCACGGTCGGTCGGCATCGCCGAATCGCGCGCGGCCGCGGCGCAGGAACAGAAGAACAACACCAACCGCAACCAGCCTCAAGGGAAGTAAGCAGTGCCATTGTCGTCGCGCCCAACGCTGGGTCTGAGTCTGTTGCTGCTGCTGGTCGGCAGCCTGTTGTTGAGTGCCTGCCGGAAAGAGCCGGAAGGTGTCACCGTGCGTTTCTGGGCGATGGGCCGCGAGGCCGAAGTCGTGACCGGGCTGATCCGCGAGTTCGAGGCGGAGAACCCGGGCATCCATGTCGATGTGCAGAATATTCCGTGGACGGCGGCGCATGAAAAGCTGCTGACCGCCTTCGCCGCCGATGGGCTGCCGGACGTGTGCCAGCTCGGCAACACCTGGATTCCCGAGTTCGCCGAGCTCAACACGCTGACCCCGCTGCAGCCGTATGTGGCGCAGTCCAAGGTGGTGGACCCGGCCGATTATTTCCAGGGCATCTGGGACACCAACGTCATCCATGACGAACTGGTGGGCGTGCCGTGGTACGTCGATACCCGTCTGCTGTACTACCGCAAGGATCTGCTGGCCAAGGCCGGCTTCGACCATCCGCCGCGGACGTGGGCCGAATGGAACACGATGATGGCGGCCATCAAGACGATGCAGGGCGCCAACCGCTACGCCGTGCTGATGCCGATCAACGAGTTCGAGCAGCAGTTGTCGCTGGCGCTGCAGCAGCCGGACCCGCTGCTGCGCGACAACGATACCCGCGGCAACTTCCGCAGCCCCGGCTTCCGCCGCACGCTGGCGTTCTACGAGAACATGTTCGCCCAGGGCTGGGCGCCGCGCATGTCCGAAACCCAGATCTCCAATGTCTGGGACGAGTTCTTCCGCGGGTTCAACGTGTTCTACGTTTCGGGCCCCTGGAACATCCGTGAGTTCAAGAAGCTGCAGCCGGCGGCGCTGGAAGGCCAGTGGGGCACCGCCGCACTGCCCGGACCGGACGGCCCGGGCGCCGGCATCGCCGGCGGCACCAGCCTGGTGATCTTCCGCTCCTCGCAGCAGAAGGAAGCGTCCTGGAAGCTGATCGAGTTCCTGTCGCGCCCGCAGATCCAGCAGCGTTTCCATTCCATCATCGGCGACCTGCCGCCGCGCCGCAGCGCGTGGGAGTATCCCTCGCTGGCCAACGATCCGCTGGCACAGCCGTTCCGCGACCAGCTTGAGCGGGTCAAGCCGACCCCGAAGGTGCTGGAGTGGGAGCGGATCGCGCAGGAAATGCGCATCACCACCGAGCAGGTGGTGCGCGGTGGACTCAATCAGGATGCGGCCGTGACCGAACTGGACAATCGCGTGGACAAGATCCTCGCCAAACGACGCTGGATTGAAGAGCAGAAGCAGCAGGAGGCCCGCCCATGAAGCAGCGTTCGCTTGCCGGCTGGATGTTCGCCGGCCCGGCCATCCTGGTGATCGGCGTGTTCTTCGGCCTGCCGGTGCTGTCGGCGCTGGCGCTGAGCATCACCGACTTCGATTTGTACTCGCTGTCGGACAGCGCCAACCTGCGGTTCGTCGGGCTGGGCAACTACATCGATCTGCTGCAGACCCCGATGTTCTGGAAGTCGCTGTGGAACACCACCTACTTCGTGATCGTGGGCGTGCCGCTGTCCATCGGCGTATCGCTGGGCGCGGCGATGCTGCTCAACGCGCCGGCGGCCCGTTTCAAGGCCCTGTTCCGTACCGCGCTGTTTGCCCCGGTGGTGACCACCCTGGTGGCGGTGGCGGTGATCTGGCGTTACCTGTTCCACACCAGCTACGGCCTGGTGAACTATGGTCTGGGGCACCTGGGGATCAGCCCGATCGACTGGCTTGGCGATCCCAACTGGGCGATGCCGACCATCATGCTGTTCGCCGTGTGGAAGAACTTCGGCTACAACATGGTGATCTTCCTGGCCGGCCTGCAGGCGATCCCGCACGACCTGTACGAGGCCGCCCGCATCGACGGTGCCTCGCGCTGGAAGCAGTTCCTGCACATCACCCTGCCGATGCTCGGCCCGGTGCTGCTGGTGGTCGGCGTGATTACCGTGTCCGGCTACTTCCAGCTGTTCGCCGAACCGTACGTGATGACCCGCGGCGACCCACTGCAGAGCACCGTGAGCGTGTTGTATTTCATGTTTGAAGAGGGCTTCAAGTGGTGGAACCTGGGACGCGCCTCCGCGGTGGCGTTCCTGCTGTTCCTGATCATCCTGGCGGTGACCACGTTGATGCTGCGTTTCGGCCGCAAGAGGCAGTTGGTATGAGTCGTGAAATCGGTCAGTCGCGCTGGCATGCGTGGTGGGTCAACGGTGGCCTGACGGTGCTGGCGCTGGTCAGCCTGGCGCCGTTGCTGTGGATGCTGTCGGTGTCGTTCATGCCGACCGGCGAGGCGGCGCACTTCCCGCCGCCGCTGCTGCCGTCCTCGGTGACCACCGCGAACTACCATGAGCTGTTTGCGCGTACCGGCATGGGCAACAACTTCGTCAACAGCCTGCTGGTGTCGCTGGCGATCACCCTGGGCTCGCTGCTGCTCAACACGATGGCCGGTTATGCCTTCGCCAAGCTGCGCTTCGTCGGCCGCGAGCGCATCTTCCAGCTGCTGCTGGCCGCGCTGGTGATCCCGGCGCAGGTGGCGATGCTGCCGCTGTTCCTGCTGATGAAGCAGCTGGGTCTGGTCAACAACTTCGGCGGCGTGATCGTGCCGGCGCTGGCCACCGTGTTCGGCATCTTCCTGGTCCGCCAGTACGCCCGGTCGATTCCGGACGAGCTGCTGGAAGCGGCGCGCATCGACGGGGCAGGGGAGCTGCGCATCTTCTTCCAGATCGTGCTGCCGATGCTCAAGCCGGTGCTGGTGACGCTGTCGATCTTCACCTTCATGGGGTCGTGGAACGACTTCATGTGGCCGTTGATCGTGCTGACCGACCAGGAGCATTACACTTTGCCGGTCGCCCTGGCCACGCTCTCGCGCGAACACATCATGGACGTGGAAATGATGATGGCCGGCGCGGTGGTCACGGTGGTTCCGGTGCTGGCACTGTTCCTGGTGCTGCAGCGCTATTACATCCAAGGTCTGCTGCTGGGGAGTGTCAAAGGGTGAAGCGAGTCGTCGTCGCGGTGGGTCTGGGTCTGGTCTGGTCACTGGCGGCCGGGGCCGCACCGCCGGCGACGCCGGCCGCGCCACGGGTACTGGATGGCTTCGACGACATGTCGCCGTGGAAGCTGGTGCTGTCCGACCAGGTCAGCGGTTCGCTGCGCAGCGTCGCCGGCCTCGGCGGCGGGCGCGCGCTGTGCCTGGACTACGACTTCCATGACGTCTCCGGCTATGTCGGCATCCGCCGCGAGCTGGCGGTGGAATGGCCGGGCAACTACCAGGTCGGTTTCCAGCTGCGCGGCGATTCGCCGTCCAACGATCTGCAGTTCAAGCTGATCGATGCCAGCGGCGACAACGTGTGGTGGGTCAACCGCCCCGGCTTCGTGTTCCCCAAGGCCTGGACCGGCGTGCAGTACCGCAGGCGCCATATCGACAAGGCCTGGGGGCCGGGCACGGACAAGACGCTGACCCGCAGCGCCGCCGTGGAGTTCACCATCTACAGCAAGGTCGGCGGCAAGGGCACGGTGTGCTTCGACCGGCTCACCCTGCAGGCGCTGCCGCCGGAAGACACCAGCGCGCTGACGCCGTCGGTGATCGCCGATACCGCCACCGCGCTGCAGAACCGCATCGTCGATGGCAAGCCGGACACGGTGTGGATCAGTGGCGGGGTCGCCGAGCAGACCATCAGCCTGGACCTTCACAAGGTCCGCGAGTTCGGCGGCGCGGTGATCCAGTGGTTGCCGGGGCTGGAAGCGACCCGCTACACCGTGCGTTCGTCCGAGGACGGACGCAGCTGGAAGACGCTGCGCGAGATCACCGCCGGGGGCGGCGGCCGCGACTGGCTGGCGCTGCCGGAAACCGAAGCGCGCTACCTGCGCTTCGACCTCAAGGGCGGCCCGAACTGGCGCTACGGCATCCGCGATATCGTGTTGAAGCCGCTGGATTTCGCCGACACCCCCAATGATTTCATCCACTCGGTCGGTTCGGACCTGCCGCGTGGCTCGGTACCGCGTGGCTTCACCGGCGAGCAGCCCTACTGGACCCTGCTGGGGCTGGATGGCGGCCGCGAGCAGGCGCTGATCGGCGAAGACGGCGCGCTGGAAGTGGCCAAGTCCAGCTTCAGCGTCGAACCGTTCGTGCTGGTGGACAACAAGCTGCTCACCTGGGCCGACGTGAAGAGCCGTCAATCGCTGCAGGACGGCTATCTGCCGATCGCCAGCGTCGACTGGGCACACGACAAGGCCGCGCTGCAGGTGACCGGTTTCGTGCAGGGGCGCGCGGACAACGCGCAGCTGATCGGCCGCTATACCCTGCGCAATCCGGACAAGGTGGCCCACGAATACACGCTGGCCCTGGCCGTGCGTCCGTGGCAGGTCAATCCGCCGACCCAGTTCCTCAACACCGTGGGCGGATTCAGCCGCATCGATGCGCTCGCAGTGGACCCGACCCATATCGACGTCAACGGCGCGCCGCGCATCCATGCCGTGCAGCCGGCAGATGCGGCCTTCGCCACCGCCTTCGACAGCAAGCTGGAGGTGATGCACCTGGCCAGCGGCAAACTTCCGGAGACCCGCGAGGTCAAGGACAGCACGGGGCTGGCCTCCGGCGCGCTGCTGTACCGCTGGAAGCTGGCCCCGGGCGAAACCCGCGAGGTCGCCCTGGTTCTGCCGCAGACCGGCGCCTGGACCATGCCCAAGGGCTTCGACGCCGGCAAGGCCCAGCAGCAGGTGGCCTCGATGTGGCGCACCCGGCTGGACCAGGTGAAGCTGCAGGTGCCCGACGCCGGCAAGCCGCTGGTGGATACCCTGCGCACCGCGCTGGCGCACATGCTGATCTCGCGCATCGGGCCCAGCCTGCAGCCGGGCACGCGCTCGTACTCGCGCAGCTGGATCCGCGACGGCGCGATGATTTCCGAGGGACTGCTGCGCATGGGCCGCAACGACGCCGTGCGTGACTACGTGAGCTGGTACGCGCCGTACCAGTTCGACAACGGCAAGGTGCCGTGCTGCGTGGATGCGCGCGGCAGCGACCCGGTGCCGGAGAATGACAGCCACGGCGAGCTGATCTTCAACATCGCCGAGTACTGGCGCTACACCGGCGACACCGCGTTCCTGGAGCAGATGTGGCCGCACGTGCAGGGCGCGTTCAACTACATGGAACAGCTGCGCCTGAGCGAGCGCACCGAAGAGAACCGGGCGCGCAATCCGGCCTTCTACGGGATGATGCCGGCCTCGATCAGCCACGAAGGCTATTCGGCCAAGCCGATGCACTCGTACTGGGACAACTTCTGGGCACTGCGCGGCTACAAGGATGCGGCGATCATCGCCACGGCGCTGGGCAAGGCCGAAGCGCTGCAGATGAGCGAATCGCGCGACCAGTTCCGTGACGATCTGCAGGCCTCGCTGCAGGCTGCGGTGGCGCTGCACAAGATCGACTACCTGCCGGGCTCGGCCGAACTGGGCGACTTCGACGCCACCTCCACCACCATCGCGCTGGCGCCGGGCGGTGAGCAGGGGCGCCTGCCGCAGCCGTACCTGGACAACACCTTCGAGCGCTACTGGGCCCAGTTCGTGGAACGCCGCGACGGCAAGCGCGAGTGGAAGGACTACACCCCGTACGAGTGGCGCAATGTCGCCGCGTTCGTGCGCCTGGGCTGGCGCGACCGCGCCTGGCAGGCGACCGGGTTCTTCTTCAACGATCGCGCCCCGCAGGCCTGGAACCAGTGGGCCGAAGTGGTGTCGCACACGCCGCGCAAGCCGTTCTTCGTCGGCGACCTGCCGCATGCCTGGGTTGCCTCGGACTTCGTGCGTTCGGCGCTGGACATGTTTGCCTACAACCGCGACCTCGACGACAGCCTGGTGCTGGCGGCCGGCGTGCCGGTGCGCTGGCTGGAAGGCAAGGGCATCGCCGTGCAGGGCCTGCGCACGCCCAACGGCCAGTTGAACTACGCGTTGAGCCGCAGCGAGAAGCAGCTGACGCTGACCGTGTCGGCCGGCGTGGTGGCCCCGCCCGGTGGCGTGGTGCTGCCGTGGCCGTACAGCGGCGAACCCGGCGAGACCACCGTCAATGGCGAACCGGCCCAGTGGGAAGGCAAGGAGCTGCGGGTGATGCAGCTGCCGGCCACCGTCCAGATCGAGATTCCGGCGGCGGTACGCCGGGCAGAACGCAAGGCACCGTGATGATGCACCTGTTGAACCGATGGGGCCGCTGCGGCGGCCGTTACCTCGCTGCGTGCCTGTTGGCGACGCTGGCACTGGCCGGCGCGGCGGCGGCGGGGCCTGCCGAGGCGCCGCCGCCAGGCATGACAATGGTGACGTTCAACCTGCACCACGATCGCGAAGACTGGCCGGCGCGCCGCGAGGTGATCCTGCGCGAACTGAAGGCGCTGCGTCCGGATGCGATCGCGCTGCAGGAAGTGATCCAGAAGCCGAAGGTGCGCAACCAGGCGCAGTGGCTGGCACGCAAACTGGGGTACGACTACCAGTTCGTCTCCACCGACCCGCCGGGTGCATCCAAGCGCTACGGCAATGCACTGCTGACCGCGCGCCCGGTGCTGGCACGCAACGACCACCTGCTGGCGCCGCTCACCGACTACCGCACCGTGGCGCACCTGCGCATCGCCGTCGACGGCCAGCCGGTGAACGTGTACGCCACCCACCTCAACGAGCGCTCGGACGACAGCGGCAGCCGCATCCGTGGCGAGCAGGTGGCCGATCTGCTGGCCTTCATCGCCGCCACCTCGGATGACGCACCGGTGGTGATTGCCGGCGACTTCAACGCGCTGGTCGATGCGGGCGATCTGAGCGCGCTGCGCAACCACTACGGCGACAGCTACGGCAGCGTGCACGTCAATGACCTCGCGGCGGTCAGCACGCTCAACCGGCACTACTACCAGGCGCCTTCGCGGATCGACCACATCTTCTTCCAGCAGGATCGCCTGATCGCACGCGAAGCCCGGCTGCTGTTCGACCAGCCTTACGCGGAAGGCCGCTGGGCATCGGACCATTACGGCGTGTGGACACGCCTGCAGTTCGCGCCGCCCTCGGCTGCGCCGGCCGCCACCGCGCCCTGACCGCGCGCCACGCGGCAGGCCCTACGGAATGGCCTGCTCGCTGGTCTTTTCCCACACCCGGCCATCGCGGGTCCGCCAGGTTCCGCCGGTCGCGCAGCAGCCGCCGGCGCCCAGGGCCATGCGCCCCAGCACAGCGACCACGCTGCCGTCTTCCTGCCGCAGCGACTGCCGCTGGCACGCGGTGAAGAACGGGTAGGGGGCCGGCGCCAGCACCTCGGTCAACGACAGCGTCTGGCCGCTGCCGCGCACAACCTCGAACACCTTGCAGTCCTGGACCAGCAGTTCCACCGGTGTGCCGCCGAGCGTGCCGCGGAACCGGTGTTCGGGCGGTGCATCGCGCACCGCGATGGCGGCATCACTGAGCGGTGCCGGCGCAGGCTGACAGGCACACAGTGCCAGCAGCAGGACGCACGCGGGCAGGGGAGCAGGTCGGCGCATGGGCCGAGCATGCCATAACCCCTGGTTCCCAAACGCAGACAGCGGCCCGAAGGCCGCTGTCTGTTTTTACGCGTGCCGCTGGATCGGGATCAGGCCTTGTCGGTCTTTTCCGGGCCCTGCTTGTCGGCGGCATCGGTCTGCGCGACATCGGTGGGGATGTCCTCGCGGGCCTCGGCCTGCGCTGCCTGTGCGGCCGCATCGGTGCTGGCCGGGACATCGCTGGTGGCGGAGCCGAACAGCTGGCCGTTCTGCACTACCGGCGCTGCCGGTGCCGCTTCAACGCGGGCCACCGGAGCGGCCTCCACCTTCTCGACGGCCGCCGGCACCGGGTCCACGGCATCCAGCATGCTGGTCTGCACCGGACGGACGGGCTCGGCGGTCTCGCTGCGGGTCACGACCGGCGCGGCGTCCACCACCGGGGCGGCCGGTGCGGTGTCAGCAGGGCTGTCCACGGCGGCCGGGGCCTCGACGACGGTCGGCGCGGCGACCGGCGCGGCGACCGGTGCAACAACGGCCGGTGCCTCGGCAACCACCGGGGTCACGACGGGCGCTTCCACGACGGGCGCTTCCACCACCGGTGCCGGTGCAACCACCGGGGTCGGCGCGACGGAGGCCTCGGCAACGGGTGCCTGCACCGGTGCAGCGACCGGGGCTTCGTCACGCACCGGCTGGACCGGTGCGGGCGTGGCGACCACGGCCGGGGCCGGCGTCGGCGATTCCACGAACGGCACGCGGTCGGTGTACGACGGCGCGGCGGCTTCCTCGGCCGGCGCGGCCTCGGTGTGGCCGGCGGTCACCACCGGGCTGCTGATCGCGGCGACCGGCGCGGCGGCGGCGACGGCAGCGACCGGGGCCGGTGCCTGGACCGGAGCCGGAGCAGCCGCGGGGGCCGGTGCCGGGCGCGGGGCCTGGACCGGTGCCGCAGCGTTCGGCGCGGTGCCGTTTTCATCGTCGAAGTCGAACTCCGGCTGCGGCTGGCCGTTGGCGGCGGCCGGACGCTCGGCCTGGGCGGTGTCAGTACCGTCCTGGTCGCCGTCCTGCTCGTCGCCGTCGTCGTCCAGACCGCCGTCATCGTTCAGGCCATCACTGCCTGCAGCCTGCTCGCCATTGCCACGACGGCGGCGACGGCCACCGCGACGGCCGCGACGACGGCGCGAGCCGCCTTCGCCATTGGCATCATCGCCATTGCCGGCGGCATCGTTCTGCTCTGCGGCATCGCCTGCGGCCAGTGCCTGCTCGGTTGCAGCCGATGCTGCGGCCAGCGCCGCATCGTCCTGCACCGGCGAGGTCACGACGGTGGCGTCGGCAACGGTCACGGCGGCGGCGGCAACCACGGCGGCATCGGCAACCGGCGCGGCGGTGTTGACCGGCTTCGGTGCGTCGGCCTGCGGCTGACGGGCGGCCTTTTCCTCGCCCTGCTGCGGCTTGGGCTGCTGCGGCTGCTTGGGCTGCTTCAGCTTGGGCTGCTGCTGCTCGTTGCGCGGCTGCTTGGGCTGCTGCTCACCGCGCGGCTTGCCCTGGCCCGGGGCCTGGACCTGCGCGGCAGCGCCGGCGGCCGGGGCCACGTCCTGGCGACGCTCGTCACGGCGCTCGTTCTTCGGGCCGCGCTCACCGCGCTCACCGCGGTCTTCACGACGGTCCTTGCCGCGTGCCTGGGCCTGGCCGTTCGCTGCGGCAGTGCCGCCGCGCTCGCCACGCTCATCGCGACGGCCGTTGCGGTCCTTGCCGTTGCGGTCCTTGTTGCGGTTGGTGCGGTTGCCATCCTGGGCCGGGCGGTTGCCCGGCTGCGGGGCGGCGGCCGGTGCCGGTTCGCCACCGAAGATGCGCTTGAGCCAACCGACCACGCCGGTGGCTGCCGGTGCGGCGACCGGGGCCGGAGCAACCGGTGCCGGCGCGACGACCGGTTCCGGGGCTTCGCGCACCGGTGCCGGCTGGCTGTGCTTGACCTGGGTCACCACCGGGGCGACCGGGATGTTCAGCTGCGCCTTGGTCAGGGCATGCACCGGCAGCTTGCGCGGGGTGCCGCGCTGGTAGCTCGGCTTGCCGCTTTCCTCGCCCAGCTCGTTCTCGCGCAGGCGGGTCACTTCGTAGTGCGGGGTGTGCAGCTGCTCGTCGGCGACGATCACGATCGGCGCGTCATGGCGCTGTTCGATCTCACGCAGCGCGCTGCGCTTCTCGTTGAGCAGGTAGTTGGCGATCTCGACCGGGGCCTGGACCAGCACCTGCCCGGTGTTTTCCTTCATCGCATGCTCTTCGGCAACGCGGATGATCGACAGCGACAGCGACTCGACGCTGCGCATGCGGCCGTGGCCGTCGCAGCGCGGGCAGACGATCTGGCTGGATTCGCCCAGGCTCGGGCGCAGGCGCTGGCGGCTCATTTCCATCAGGCCAAAGCGCGAGATGCGGCCCAGCTGCACGCGCGCACGGTCGTACTTGAGCGCGTTCTGCAGGCGGTTCTCGACTTCGCGCTGGTGCTTGTTGGAGGCCATGTCGATGAAGTCGATGACCACCAGGCCACCCAGGTCGCGCAGGCGCAGCTGGCGGGCCACTTCCTCGGCGGCTTCCAGGTTGGTCTGGAACGCGGTGTCCTCGATGTCGCTGCCCTTGGTGGCGCGCGAGGAGTTCACGTCGATGGCGGTCAGGGCTTCGGTCTGGTCGACCACGATCGAGCCACCCGACGGCAGGCGCACGTTGCGTTCATACGCGCCTTCGATCTGCGATTCGATCTGGAAGCGGTTGAACAGCGGGATGTCGTCCTTGTAATGCTTCAGCTTGCGCAGGGTCTGCGGCATCACCTGCTGCATGAACTCGCGGGCGGTCTCGTAGAGCTCCTCGGTGTCCACCAGGATCTCGCCGACATCGGCGCGCAGGTAGTCGCGCAGGGCGCGCACGATCAGGCGCGATTCCTGGTAGATCAGGAACGGGGCCGGCTTGGTCAGCGCCGCTTCGGCGATGGCCTTCCAGACCTGGAGCAGGTAGTCCAGATCCCACTGCAGCTCTTCGGCATCGCGGCCGACGCCGGCGGTGCGGATGATCACGCCCATGTCGTCGGGGATGTTCAGCTTGTCCAGCGCGTCCTTCAGGGCAGCGCGGTCTTCGCCTTCGATCCGGCGCGAGACGCCGCCGGCGCTGGGCGAGTTGGGCATCAGCACCATGTAGCGGCCGGCCAGGGAGATGAACGTGGTCAGGGCGGCGCCCTTGTTGCCACGCTCTTCCTTGTCCACCTGGACAACCACTTCCTGGCCTTCACGCAGCAGTTCGCGGATGCCGGCCTTGTTGTGGTCCACGCCCGCCTGGAAGTAATCGCGGGAGATTTCCTTCAGTGGCAGGAAGCCGTGGCGGTCCGCGCCGTACTCGACGAAGGCCGCTTCCAGCGACGGCTCAAGGCGCGTGATACGGCCTTTGTAGATGTTCGACTTCTTCTGTTCCTTGGACGGCTGTTCGATGTCGATGTCGTACAGCGTCTGGCCATCCACGATGGCTACCCGCAGCTCTTCGGCCTGCGTGGCATTGATCAGCATTCGCTTCATACTTGCGTTCCTCGCGCGCTGCTACCGCGCGGAACGCCATGGGGTTTCGCTTCTGGTCACGCTTCGACGCCCATCGCGCATGCGCGGGGAGGGCGGCTTGGGCTTCCAGCGCTACGACACCACGGCAGGCCGCGGGAGCGCTTCATTTGTTTTGGTTTGGGTGTTTCTGGGCCGGAGGCAGCTTTCAGCCAGGCTGGAGCGCCACAGGGACATGTTCAGCGCAGATGCTTGTCAGGCATCCGGCGATGGCCGGGACCGCCGGTGAGCCGCTAACATGGCCGCCCCGGGGGCGGTGGCTGCGCACTGTGCCGGAATCGCGGGAAGTCGGGCTTCTGGCCCAGAACAACTTCCAACGAAATCAATCCCTTATCTCGCCCGCCGAGTGTAACAGAATAAAAGGCCAATGACCGTTACCGAGCCCACCCCCAAAGCCGCTGAAGCCATGACCAGCGTACGTATGATCTCTGTCCCGGCCGACCGCGCCGGGCAACGCCTGGACAACTTCCTGCTCGGCCAGCTCAAGGGTGCACCGCGCAGCCTGATCTACAAGCTGGTGCGCAGTGGTCAGGTCCGGGTCAATGGCGGCCGCGCCAAGGCCGAGCGCAAGCTTGAAGCCGGTGACGAGGTGAGGGTGCCGCCCGTCCGTCTCACCGAGGAAGGAGACAAGGCAGGCCCGCCCGCTGCCTTCATGAAGCGCCTGGAAGACGCCATCGTCTATGAAGACGAGCGCCTGCTGGCGCTGAACAAGCCGTCGGGCGTGGCCAGCCACGGCGGCAGCGGGATCAGTTTCGGTGCGATCGAGACGCTGCGCGCCCTGCGCCCGGGCAAGACGCTGGAGCTGGTGCACCGGCTGGACCGGGACACCTCCGGGCTGCTGATCGTGGCCAAGAAGCGCTCGGCGCTGAGCGAACTGCAGGCACTGTTGCGTGAGGACCACGGCGCGGGCATCCGCAAGCGCTACCTGACGCTGCTGGTGGGGCGCATGCCCGACGGCACGATGACGGTGGACGCGCCGCTGCACGTGGGCCTGCGCCAGGGCGGCGAGCGGCATGTGCAGGTCAATCCGATCGGCAAGGAGTCGATCAGCCACTTCAAGGTGCTGGAGCGCAAGGGTGGCCACTCGTACTGCGAGGTGCGCATCGAAACCGGGCGCACCCACCAGATCCGCGTGCACGCCCAGCATCTGGGGCATCCGGTGGCCGGTGACGACAAGTACGGCGATCCGGACGTCAACAAGCGGCTTCGTGAGCAGATCGGGCTGAAACGCCTGTTCCTGCACGCCGCCTCGCTGGAGTTCGCGCTGGACAACGGCAAGACCCCGTACCTGCTCAATGCGCCGCTGGCGGACGAGTTGACCGAGGTGCTGAACCGGCTGCGCTAGGGCGTAGCGCCGGCCGTCCGACGGTACGTCGGTGGCCACGGAAGATCAGGGTGCGAGGGTGTGCCGTTGATGTCCGGTGACCGCCCGCACCGTGTCGGGGGTCGGTGGCGGTGGGCTTGCGGGGCCGGGGGGGGGGGGGGGGGGGGGGAAAAAAAAAAACCGTGAGGTAGAGTGGGGCGGGGACAAGAAAGGAAAGAAAGAA
>NZ_JBMOWY010000067.1:0-14862 GCF_049310345.1 Stenotrophomonas sp. GZD-301
GTGTGTGTTGTGGTCCAGATGAGAACAACACACGATGTCGGCGGTTTTCCCTCCCCCCCCCCCCCCCCCCCCCCCCGACGCCGGCCCTGCTCAGGCCATGCATCCGCCCGAGCGCTGTTCGCCAAGGTCCGTGAAGCAGCCGGGCAGAAGGTTCACCATTTGAACAGGACCAGGCTGATGGCCAGGCTGCCCATGCCGGCCACCAGGCCGTACACGGTTTCGTGGCCCTTGGCGTAGCGTTTGGCGGCCGGCAGGAGTTCGTCCAGGGCCAGGAACACCATCACCCCGGCGATCAGGCCGAACACCCAGCCGAAGGTGGCGTGGTTGAGCACGCCCGACAGGGCGAAGTAGCCGATCGCCGCCCCCACCGGCTCGGCCAGGCCGGACAGCAGGCTGGCGCCGAAGGCATAGAACTTGTTCTGCGTGGCGAAGTACACCGGAACGGCAATCGCGATGCCTTCGGGGATGTTGTGGATGGCGATGGCGAAGGCCAGCGGCATGCCCACCGAGGGGCTTTCCAGGGTGGCGAAGAACGTGGCCAGGCCTTCGGGGAAGTTGTGCGCGGTGATCGCGATCGCGGTCAGCAGGCCGACCCGCTTGATGTAGGCCTTGTTGTTGTCACGGAACAGCGGGTCCTGCTTGTCCAGGCTTTCGTGCGGGTTCGGGATCAGGTGATCGATCACCACGATCAGCAGCACGCCGGCCAGGAAGGCCATCGTGCCGTAGGCGAAGCCGGTCCGCGCGTCGTAGGCCAGGGTGAACGACGCGATGGCCTTGTTGAGGATCTCGGTCAGCGACACGAACACCATCGCGCCGCCGGCGAAGGCCAGTCCGAACGCGAGCAGGCGGGGGTTGGGGCGACGCGAGAACAGCACCATCAGGCTGCCCAGCCCGGTAGCCAGGCCGGCAGCCAGGGTCACCAGCAGGGCGACCCATACGTTTTCGCTCGAAATATCCAGCATGCGCTACAGCATCCTTTGCACGGGTAACAACGCGCCGTCGCCCCCGGTTGTCGTCACGCCGCGGAAGCGGCGCGCGGGGCAGGCGGTGCGTGATCAGGGGGATGGAGCTGGCGTGCGCTGGCGTCCGGGGGCGGGGGTGGGGCGGTCAACCGCCCCGGCGCAGCCGCTCTTCGACCGAGAAACATTCGTCGGGCTTGACAAACGGCGGGGTGAAGCTGACCGGCACCTGGATGGTGGTCGACACCGTCTGGCCGGCGCGGGTAGCGGCCTTGAACTGCCAGGCCTGGACCGCCTTCTTCGCCAGCTCGTCGAGCCGGGCGCTTTCGCTGCCGGTGACCAGGGTCACCTCGGCGGGGGCGCCGTCGGCATTGATCACGACCTTGAAGGTGCTGGTGCCGCCGACGTGCTGGCAGGCCAGTTCGATCGGGTACTCCGGCGGCGGCGTCTTCACCGCAGCAACTTCGGTGGGCGGTGCCACCGGCGCGGCCGGTTCAGCGGGCTTGCTGCAACCGGCCAGGGCGGCCACGGCGATGCTGGACAACAGGATGGACGACAGTTTCATGGGGTCACTCCGTGAGGGCCGAGGCCTTCGCTGCGCAGATGAAGTCGTTCTCGCTCAGCCCGCCCACATCGTGGGTGGAGAAGCGCACCACGGCACGGTCGTAATGCACGCCCAGGTCGGGATGGTGGTCCTCACGGTGGGCTACCCAGGCCAGGGCATTCACGAACGCCATCGTGCCGTGGTAATTATCGAAGCGGAACGTCCGGGTCAGGGCCTGGCCCTGTTCGGCCAGCTCCCAGCCGGGCACCTGCGCCAACAGTTCGGCCACACGGGCGGCGCCCAGCTTGTGGTCGCTGCCTTTGCGCGGTACGCAATGGGCCTGGGCCAGGGGAATCAGGTCGGCCATGCAATCCTCCACCTCTAGATGTCTGAACAATGCGCCGTTCAGTGTATAAACCGAATGAGCGCGTAACGAGCGATTGGCTAGAATAGCCTGATGATCCAGATATCCGACACTGCCCAGTCCTACTTCCGCAAGCTGATCGAGCGCGAGGCCGTGCCCGGCATGGGCGTGCGCCTGAGCGCGGTCGATCCCGGCACGCCGCGCGCCGACGCGCGGCTGGAATTCGCCGAACCCACCCAACTGCTCGGTGACGAGTGGGCGGTGGATTGCGACGGGTTCACCCTGTACGTCGATGCCACCAGCGTGGCCTGGCTCGACGGCGCCGACATCGACATCGTCGCCAACGCCGCCGGCAGCCAGCAGCTGACCATCAAGGCGCCCAAGATCAAGGGCGAGGCGCCCACCGATGCCGCCTCGCTGGTCGAGCGCGTGCGCTGGGTGGTGGAGAACGAAGTCAATCCGCAGCTGGCCTCGCACGGCGGCAAGGTGGCCGTGCAGGAAGTGTCCTCCGACGGCGTGGTGCTGCTGCGCTTCGGCGGCGGCTGCCAGGGCTGCGGCATGGCCGATGTCACCCTCAAGCAGGGGATCGAGAAAACCCTGATGGGACGTGTGCCCGGCATTACCGCGGTGCGCGACGCGACCGACCACGAGAGTGGCGACGCGCCGTACATTCCACGCGGCACGGCCGCCTGACCGCACTGCGTGCCCTTGCGCCGAGCCGACGAGATTCTCGACTGGTTGCTGGCACGCCAGCCGGATGAACGCATCCTGGAAAAAACCACGGGCCTGCCATACGGCTGGGGCCTGTGGCTGCGTGCGCTGACGCCGCTGCCGCGCCCGCCGCGCGCCACCGGCTTCGTGACGGAGATGCTGCAGCGGCCGGTGCCCGTGTCGACAGGTCGCCTGCCGGCGCTGGGCGGTGTACAGGCGGTGCGCCGCCTGTTCTGGCAGACCTGGGACCCGGCCCCGCGCGACCAGCGCTGGATGCGTTGGACCTCGGCGGTGATCAGTGCGCTGCTGCACGTACTGTTTGCGGTGCTGCTGCTGTGGGTGGCGTTGGTGCGCACCCCGGTCGATCCGGAGGAGGGCGGCGAAGGCAACCGCATCCAGGTCGCCTTCGTCGGGAAGGGCACACCCGCCGTGGATGGCGGTGGCGCCTCCAGCGCCGAAGCCGTTGCGGCCAATGCGCCGGCCACGCAGATCGATGCCACCGCGGCGGGAGCGTCGGCGCAGGCCGCCACGCTGTCACCGTCGCCGGCGGCCGAGCCGACCGACGCCAGTGCGTCGGCCGCCGCGCCGCCACCGGCGGTCGCCGAGCCCGCTCCCCCGGCCGAGGCGACGCCGGCCAATGAACAACCGCTGCAGGCCACCGTCGTGCAGGAGGCCACCACCGATTTCGTGGTGCCGCCGCCGAGCCTGCCGCGCACCGAAGTCCGTGTGGTGCCGCGCGAACCGCAGGACGTGACCGTGCGCGAACGCACCGTGGCCGTGGTGGAAACACCGGTGGCGCGCCCGACGGTGCCGATGCAGGCCATGCCGGTGCCGCCGCGCGACCGCACTCCGGAGGTCAGCGTGCGCGAGCGCGAGGTGACCCTGATGAGCGAGCGCCCGGTGCCGATGCAGATGCCGCAGTCGCGGGTGGAGGCCACCGTGCCGCAACGCGAACTGCAGGTGCGCGAACGCGAGGTGCAGCCGGCACCGACCGCGCCGGTGGCGATGGCCCCGGTGCCGCAGCGCGAGGTCAACGTGCGCGGTGCGGCGGCGGACGTCGAGGTGCGCGAACGCAGCATTCCCAATGCGGCCCCTCGACCGGCACCGAGCGCGCCCACCGCCGCGGCCGCCGGCACCAGTACCAGTGCCGCGACCACGTCGTCTCCGTCGACCACCGCCGCACCGGTCCGTGATGGCCCGGCCGCGTCGGCGCCGGCCAGTTCGCGCGCGGGCACGCAGCTGGCGCCGCAGCCTGGCAGCTGGGCGACGCCGCAGCGGGGCGATGACTGGGGTGCCGATGCACAGGCGCGCGATGGCGCGCGGCGCGGCGCGCAGCAGGCCAACCAGGCCGGGACCGGTCTGTTCAATGCCGACGGCAGCGTGCGGGTGCCGGGCGATGACGGCAAGGGCGACCACGAGCGTGGCGCGCCTGGCGGCGACAAGGATGGCTGGAGCCGCGAGCGCATCGCGCAGTCGGGCACCTGGCTCAAGCGCCCGCCGTACGACTACACCCCGACCTCGTTCGACAAGTACTGGGCGCCGAACGAGTCGCTGCTTGCCGAGTGGGTGCGCAAGGGCATCAAGGCGGTGGAGATTCCGATTCCCGGCACCAGCACCAAGATCTCGTGTGTGGTGTCGATGCTGCAGTTCGGCGGCGGCTGTGGCCTGACCAATCCGAACATGAACGACCAGCCGGCCGTCGCGCGACCGCCGCCGGACATCCCGTTCAAGAAGGAACTGCAGGAAGACAACGGCAGCCGTTGAGGCCCGCGGCCTCAACGCATTCGCCTTGTTACGGCTCTACCGCGGCGTCCTGCAGCGCCACGAACGCCCAGAACGGCACGTTCTGCCCGCTCCAGTGCGCGCTGGCTTCATCGAGGATGTCCAGCAGGGTGTCGAAGTCGGCCGCCGCGCCAGCGCGCAGGTCGTCGGCATCGTTGAAGAACAGCGCATAGCCGTTGGCCGGCAGCCACTGCAGGTCGCGCAGGCTGTCGGTGAGCGCATCCCAGTTGCCGCCGAAGCCGGACGGGAAGTCCAGCTGCGCGGCCATGCGCATCAGCAGCGTGCGCTTGTCGCTGCAGCCGGCCAGGTCGATCCGGCAGATGCGCAGGCCGGCGTCGCGCATCGCGGCCGAGAGAGGGGCGACATCGTCGTTGCCGATGGCGTAGACGCCGGCATTGTTGATGTCGTGCAGGCCCAACTCGAATCCATCATGTGTCATTGCCAGCTCCCGGCCGGTGGTACGTCGAAACTGCGGAAGGTTTCATAGTGGTCGTCGGTATAGAACCACGCGGCCGGCGGGTTGCCGCCGGTAACGATGCGCCGCGCGCCGCGGTTGCCGGCGCCCGGGGTGTCGACGGTGTATTCGCGGTAGTACCCGCGCGGGCGTTGCGGCAGGCGCTGCTCGCGGTTGCCGAACACGCTGCCGTCCTGGCGGTGCGGGTAGGGGCCGCCCTGCTGGATCAGGGCGAGCGTGCGTCGCGCTTCGGCCGGCAGGAACGGCGGCAGCGCATCGTGCGGTCGCGTCGTTGCGGACGCGGGCGCAGGCGCGGCGTCCGGCTGGGTCAGCGACGGTGCGAACTGCGGCGGCGGCGGACGCTGGGCCAGCTTGATGGTGGCGAGGCCGCCGACCAGCAGCACGATGGCGAGCAACAGCAGCAGGGGCTTGCGCATGAGGACAGGGCAGCAGGAAAGGTGACGCGTACTCTACCGCCATCGGCCTGCATCGCGGATGAGGCGGCGGTTGAGCCGCCGCGCTGCGCCGTCACCGTTGCATAACAATCGCGCGGGGCTGCCGGCGCGACGAAGAATCCTTTACATGCCCCTTGGTATGCTCGTTGACCATCCCCATCATCGACACCGCAACGCCCGGTCTTCGCCGGGTGAGTGAGCTACCAGGAGAACCACATGGCCTACACCCTGCCCAAGCTGTCCTACGCCTACGACGCGCTCGAGCCGCACATCGACGCGGCCACGATGGAAATCCACCACAGCAAGCACCACCAGACCTACATCAATAACGTCAACGCGGCGTTGGAGGGCACCGAGTTCGCCGACCTGCCGGTCGAAGAGCTGGTGAAGAAGACCAAGTCGCTGCCGGAAAACCTGCAGGGTCCGGTGCGCAACAACGGTGGCGGCCACGCCAACCACTCGCTGTTCTGGACCGTGATGTCGCCGAACGGCGGCGGTGCACCGGTCGGTGACGTCGCCAAGGCGATCGAGTCGCAGCTGGGTGGCTTCGATGCCTTCAAGGATGCCTTCACCAAGGCCGCGCTGACCCGTTTCGGCAGCGGCTGGGCGTGGCTGAGCGTCACCCCGGACAAGAAGGTCGTGGTCGAAAGCAGCGCCAACCAGGACAGCCCGCTGATGGACGGCAACACGCCGATCCTGGCGCTGGACGTCTGGGAGCACGCGTACTACCTGAAGTACCAGAACCGTCGCCCGGAATACATCGGCGCGTTCTTCAACGTGGTCGACTGGAACGAAGTCGAGCGTCGTTACCAGGATGCCATCGCCTGATTGCAGGGCGTGGATGACCAGCGGCCAGGCAGCGATGCCTGGCCGTTGTCGTTTGGAGCGGGGGAACTACAGCGTTTCGCCCTGCAGGCGCAGCGTGGCCATCACGCCCAGGCGCAGCGCGCCCGTCTCGCCGTCGGTGGCCGGGAGCCTGACGTTCTCCTGGCGCAGGCCATCGAAATGCTTCACCTGGAACAGCACGTCCAGGCCGTGGCCGCGCGCCGCGCCGGCCATCGACGGCGGATCGACCCGCTCGCCCGGGTTCTTCCGCGCCGGCTGGAAGCCCGGCGTGGTGCGGACCAGCTCACCGGCCTCGGCTGAAAAGTCGCCGGCAATCAGCGAGGGCAGCCCATCGGAGGTGGCGCCGATCCAGGTCATCAGGTCGCTGGTCTGATGGCGGCGCACGTCCGGCTCGTCCGGGTCCGGGCGCAGCCGCGCGATATAGATGTTGACCAGCTCCTCCTGCACCTTGACCCGCATCATGCCGGCGGCGCTGAACTGGCCGGGCGGGTGCAGCAGGGTGACGCCGTCTTCGGTGACCGGCAGCCGGGTCAGCATGGCGCTGCCGTGGCGCAGCGGCTGGCTGGGCGGGTCGGCGGTGACGAAGTCGCAGCTGTAGCGCAGGCGCGTGGCCAACCAGCAGGCCGGGTTGCGGCCCTGGCTCTGCAGGACCCGCTGCACGGCGATGACGTCCGGCTGCAGGGATTCCAGCAGCTGCAGCACCTGGTCGCGGCGCTGCTGCCACTGGCCGTCGTCGGCGGCCGGCAGTTCCAGGGTGGCGATCTTCAGCAGCCGCGGGCCGCTCTCGGCCTGGCGCGCGCTGGCCGCAGGGGCAGACACGACAAGCGCCAGCAGCAGGAGCCATCCTGGCCAGCGTTCCAATACAGCAGTCGACGTCATGCGCATAACGATAAGTTTACGCTTTGTCCGTCGACGCTTCGTGACTTCCGGCAGCATCTGACGCCATTGGCCTGCCATGTTCACCGGCCGCTGTCATGTAGGGCCGCAGCGTGCGCCGGTGTGGGGCTTCCGGTAAGCTCGCGCCCTTTCGTATTCGCAGGACAGCCCCATAGGATGAGCACGATCGCAGCCGCCAGCGCTGGCAAGGGAAAGATGCCGCGCCAGATTCCCTACATCATCGGCAATGAGGCCTGCGAACGCTTCAGCTTCTACGGGATGCGCAACATCCTGGTGCAGTTCCTGATCACCTCGCTGCTGCTGCAGGAGATCACCGCGGATGGCCGGGCCGGCGAGGCCAAGGACATCATGCACAGCTTCATGATCGGCGTGTACTTCTTCCCGCTGCTGGGCGGCTGGCTGGCCGACAAGTTCTTCGGCAAGTACCACACCATCCTGTGGTTCAGCCTGATCTACTGCGCCGGCCATGCCTGCCTGGCGGTGTTCGAGAACAGCCGCGAAGGCTTCTTCGTCGGCCTGGGCCTGATCGCACTCGGCGCCGGCGGCATCAAGCCGCTGGTGGCCTCGTTCATGGGCGACCAGTTCGACCAGAGCAACAAGCACCTGGCCAAGCTGGTGTTCGATGCCTTCTACTGGATCATCAACTTCGGCTCGCTGTTCGCCTCGCTGCTGATTCCGCTGGCGCTGAAGAACCTTGGCCCGCAGTGGGCGTTCGGCATCCCGGGCATCCTGATGTTCGTGGCCACCTTCGTGTTCTGGATGGGCCGCAAGCGCTACGTGCTGGTGCCGCTGCCGCCGAAGGACCCGCATTCGTTCGGCAACGTGGTGCGTACCGCGCTGTCGGCGCAGGTGCCGGGCAAGGGCCGTCCGGGTCGTACCCTGGCCATCCTCGGCGCGGTGCTGGCCGTGGCCTCGATGGGGCTGGTGGGCAGCCTGGGCATCGTGATCTGCCTGTGCATCGCGCTGGTGCTGGTGCTGGCCGGCGTGGGTGGCGGTACCTGGATCCAGCTCGACCGCGCCCGTGCGGTGCATCCGGCCGAAGCCGTGGAAGGCGTGCGCTCGGTGCTGCGCGTGCTGGTGATCTTCGCGCTGACCACGCCGTTCTTCTCGCTGTTCGACCAGAAGGCGTCCACCTGGGTGCTGCAGGGCCAGCAGATGGCGATGCCGTCGTGGTTCACCGCCTCGCAGATGCAGGCCCTGAACCCGCTGCTGGTGATGATCCTGATTCCGTTCAACAACCTGGTGCTGTACCCGATGCTGCGCCGCTTGGGCTTCGAGCCGACCGCGCTGCGCCGCATGACCGCCGGTATCGCCTTCAGCGGCCTGGCCTGGATCGTGGTCGGTGGCATCCAGGTGATGATGGACGGCGGCAACGTCATGTCGATCTTCTGGCAGATGCTGCCGTACGCGCTGCTGACCTTCGGTGAGGTGCTGGTCTCGGCAACCGGTCTGGAGTTCGCCTACAGCCAGGCGCCGCAGGCGATGAAGGGCGTGGTGATGAGCTTCTGGAACCTGACCACCACCATCGGCAACCTGTGGGTACTGCTGTCCAATGCGGCGGTGCGCAACGATACGGTGACCCACCAGATCGCCAGTACCGGCCTCAGCGAGGCGGCCTTCCTGATGTTCTTCTTCGCCGGTTTCGCGTTCGTGGCGGCGTTGGCCTTCGGTTGGTATGCGCGACGCTATCGTATGGTCGACAACTACCGGACCGCCTGAGTACCCCCATGTCCCTGACCCCCGTCAACCTGTTGCTGATCGCCATCACCGTCCTGGTGTCGTGGATGGCGTTCAATAACCGCGCCCTGGCCGATCGCCTGATCCTGTGGCCGCCGGCGGTGGACCGCCGCCGCCAGTACGACCGGCTGGTGACCTACGGGTTCATCCACGCCGATCTTGGCCACCTGGCCTTCAACATGATCACGCTGTTCTTCTTCGGCGGGCAGATCGAACGGGTGATGGTGCAGCTCACCGGCAGTTACCTGACCTATCCGGCGTTCTATCTCGGGGCGCTGGTGGTGTCGATCCTGCCCAGCTACCTGAAGAACCAGAAGAACCCGAACTACCTCAGTCTGGGCGCGTCGGGGGCGGTGTCGGCGGTGCTGTTCGCCTTCATCCTGCTCAGCCCGTGGAGCGTGATCTTCGTGCTGTTCATTCCGGCGCCGGCGATCATCTATGCCGTGTTCTATGTGGGGTACAGCATCTGGATGGACCGCCGTGGCGGCGACCGCATCAACCACAGCGCGCACCTGGCCGGTGCCGCGTTCGGCGTGCTGTTCATGCTGATGATGCAGCCGAGCATCTTCAACCACTTCCTGCGCCAGCTGGGCAACCCCACGTTCCGCCCGCTGGGCTGATCGGTGGGGAGGGGATGGGCGGGTGCCGGCCAACGGTCGGTACCTGTCGGGACCGGGATCACCGGCACCCCGCGGCAGGTCACGGCCGTTGGTCGAGACGCGCGAAAACCGGGAGGCCGCTCAGGCGGCCTTTTTGCTGTCCGCGCCGTAGGTGCTCAGCAGGCGCGCATAGACTTCATTGTCGATCTGGTCGAATTCCCAGCCCTGGGTCTGGCCGTTGACGGCGAGCTCGAACAGGCCTTCCAGCAGCGAGCTGTCGGCGTCCACGGGAAGGGCGGGGGAATGCGGTGCGTTGTCCATGAGGGCCTCCATAAAACGCGGTCGGGCAGGCAGGTCTCGCAAAAGCCATGCCAGCTTTCACGCCCTGTCCGTTCCCTATATCGGCTTGAACCGGGCAGGCTTTAGCGGCATCCCACGAAAAGGCGCTGCAGTGCCGACGCGCTGACGCTGGTGCGCGCGGCAGGATGTGACGCAGCGCGTCGGTGGTTGCCCCTGTTCAGGCTTCACGCGATCATGGCGGCCGGCTGCGCACTATCGCGTCAGTCGCCGCAGGAGACAGCGCTCATGGCTTCGGTCACCCCGCCCGGCTTGGCCTACGAGGTGGAGCACGATGAGGTCCAGCATCGCTTCCAGGCGAGGGTGCAGGGGCATCTGGCGTTGCTGGATTACCAGATCCAGACCCGCAACCGGCGCAAGCGGATGGTGATCACCCACACCGAAGTGCCCGAGGCGATCGGCGGCCGCGGCATCGCCGGTGAGCTGACCAAGGTGGCGCTGCGCTATGCGCGCGAGCAGAAACTCAAGGTGGTTCCAGCATGCGCCTACGCCGAGGCGTTCATGCAGCGGCACACGGAATACGACGACCTGCTGGCGGGTTGAGCAGCCGGTCATGCTTCAGGCAACACCGCTCATGATGGTGGGTTACAACAAGGGGATGTAAGGATGGACAACGCAGTAAACCGCCGCGCGCTGCGCGCCAGCGGGTTGGCTCTGGCCGTGATGCTGGCGGCAGGCTGTCAACGCGATACCGATACACCGCCGCCGGCCGCGCCGGTGGCCGATACCGCCCCGGCCGCGCCGGCCACCGGCATCGCACCGGCCGATGCGCCGGTGGAGCTGCGCGATGTCATCGAGACCTCGCCGCAGGCGGTGGTGGGCATCAGCTATCCGCCCGATCTCGCCCGTTATCCAGGGCTGGCCAAGGCGTTGGTCGCCTATGCCGACAGCGCCCGTGGTGAACTGCAGCAGGCCGTGGACGGGTTGGGCAACGACAAGCCGACCATGCCGTACGAGCTGTCGCTGAGCTTCGAGAAGCTGCTGGAAACCCCGCAGCTGGTGGTGGTCGGTGCCGACGGCAGCCGCTATACCGGCGGCGCCCACGGCGAGCCGCTGGTGGCGCGCTTTGTGTGGTTGCCCGAGCAGCAGCAGATGCTGACGGCCGACCAGCTGGTGGCCGATGCCAAGGGCTGGAAGGCGGTGAGCGTGTACGTGGCCGACCAGCTGCGCGAGCGCGTGGCCACGCGCCTGAGCGGGGACGACCTGGAGCCGGCGCAGATGCAGGAGTCGCTGCGCAACGCCAGCCGGATGATCGCCGACGGCACGGATGCAAGCGTGGAGAATTTCAGCCAGTTCCAGCCGATTACCGGCACCGACGGCAAGATCACTGCGGTGCGGTTCGTGTTCCCGCCGTACCAGGTCGGTCCGTATTCGGACGGTACCCAGTCGGTGGACGTGCCTGCCAGCGTGCTGCTGCCGCATGTCGGCGCCGCCTACGCGGGCCTGTTCGCACGCGGCTGACGGAGGCGTCATGGACGTTGGCCTGCAACAACGCGTACAGGAGTTGCTGCACGAGGCCGGCGTCCAGGTGGGCGGCGACCAGCCCCACGACATCCAGGTGCACGATCCGCGGTTCTACACGCGGGTGATGGCACATGGGTCGCTGGGGCTGGGCGAAAGCTACATGGATGGCCAGTGGGATGCGGCCAGCCTGGACGGGCTGCTGGTGCGCCTGATGCAGGCGCATCTGGACGAGCGCGTGCACGGCTGGCGCGAGGTGGCCGATGCGTTGAAGGCGCGGCTGTTCAATCTGCAGGCAGGCGCCGGCAGTTTCGACGTTGGCCGGCGCCATTACGATCTCGGCAACGATCTGTACGAGGCGATGCTGGGCCGGCGCCTGGTCTACAGCTGTGGCTACTGGCGGGATGCGCAGGACCTCGACGCCGCGCAGGAGGCCAAGCTCGATCTGATCTGCCGCAAGCTGCAATTGCGCCCGGGCCAGCGTGTGCTCGACATCGGGTGTGGCTGGGGCGAGGCACTGAAGTTCGCCGCCGAGCGCTATGGCGTCTCGGGGGTGGGGATCACCATTTCCCGGGAACAGGCCGAGTACGCACGCCGGTTGTGCGCGGGCCTGCCGGTGGAGATCCGCCTGCAGGACTACCACGACGTGGACGAGACGTTCGACGCGATCCTGTCGGTGGGCATGTTCGAACACGTGGGCGACAAGAACTACCGCGGTTATTTTGAGATGGTCCGGCGCTGCCTGCAGCCCGAGGGGCTGTTTCTGCTGCATACGATCGGCACGAATGTGTCGCGCCACCGCACCGATCCGTGGATCGCACGGTACATTTTCCCGAATTCGATGCTGCCCTCGGCGGCGCAGATCACCGCCGCGAGCGAGGGGCTGTTCGTGCTGGAGGACTGGCACGGTTTCGGCCCGGATTACGACCGCACGCTGCAGGCCTGGCGCGCCAACATAGAGGCGGCCTGGCCGCGGCTGGACGGGCAGCGTTACGACGAGCGCTTCAGGCGCATGTGGCGCTTCTATCTGGCCGGTTCGATGGCGAGCTTCCGCTGCCGGCACGCGCAGCTGTGGCAGCTGGTGCTGTCGCCCACGGGTGTGCCGGGCGGGTACATAGCGCCGCGCTAGCCGCGCCTGTAGAAAAACCGCCCGGTTTCCCGGGCGGTTTTTGTTTCAGACAGCAGATCAAGGGCGCAGCGGACTAACAGTCCGCTCTACTTCGTCCGCTTTACTTCGTCCGCTTTACTTCGTCCGCTTTACTTCTTTTCTGCGGTCAGGCCACGCTTTTCGAGCAGCGGCTCGATCTGCGGTTCATGCCCGGCGAAGTTGCGGAACAGTTCCATCGCATCGACGCTGCCACCCTTGGACAGCAGGGTTTCGCGGAAGTGGTCGCCGTTCTTGCGGCTCAGACCACCGTTCTCGCGGAACCACTTCTGGGTGTTGGCGTCGAGCACTTCGGACCAGATGTAGGCGTAGTAGCCGGCCGAGTAGCCGCCCATGATGTGGCTGAAGTACGGGGTCTTGTAGCGCGGGGGAACCGGCGCATAGTAGATGCCGTCCTTCTCCAGCGCGGCGCGCTCGAAGGCCATGACGTCCTTGGCGGCCGGGACCTGGTCCGGGCCGATCTGGTGCCAGCGCTGGTCGAGCATGGCCGCACCGAGGTATTCGGTGGTGGCGAAGCCCTGGTTGAACTTGGCGGCGGCGATCACCTTGTCGAGCAGTGCCTGCGGCATGGCGCTGCCGTTCTGGTAGTGCTTGGCGTAGTTCTTGAGGATGACCGGGTTGTCGGCCCACATTTCGTTGACCTGCGAGGGGAACTCGACGAAGTCACGCGGCACGGCGGTGCCGGAGAAGTAGGGATACTTCACGTTGGAGAACATGCCATGCAGGGCGTGGCCGAACTCGTGGAAGGTGGTGCTCACTTCATCCCAGGTCAGCAGGGTCGGCTGGCCGGCCGGCGGCTTGGGAATGTTGAGGTGGTTGGCCACCACGGGCTTGAAGCCGGTCAGCGCGGACTGGGAGACGTAGGAGTTCATCCAGGCGCCGCCACGCTTGGAGGCGCGGGCGTAGGGGTCGAAGATGAAGATCGCCAGCTGGCTGCCGTCGGCATCGAAGACGTCGTAGACGGTGACGTCGTCGTGGTAGACGGGCAGGTCGGTGCGCTGCTTGAAGGTGAGACCATACTCGAGGTTGGCGGCGTGGAAGACGCCGTTCTCGAGCACGCTCTTCATTTCGAAGTAGGGCTTGAGCTGGGATTCGTCGAAGTTGTACTTGGCCTGGCGCACCTTCTCGCTGTAGAACGCCCAGTCCCAGGCTTCGAGGGCGAAGGTGGGCTTGCCGGCGGCCTTCTGTTCCTTGTCGATCATGGCCTGCAGGTCGGCGGCTTCGCGCTTGGCGTTGGCGACGGCGGCCGGGGCGAGCTGGCCGAGCATGGCGTTGACGGCTTCGGGAGTCTTGGCGGTCTGGTTGGTAAGGTTGTAGGCGGCGAAGTTGTCGAAGCCCATGAGCTTGGCCTTGTCGGCACGCAGCTGCATGATGCGCGAGACGAGGGCGGTGTTGTCGAACTGGCCGCCGCGGCTGCCACGGGTGATGGACGCTTCGTAGATCTTCTGGCGCAGGTCGCGGTTGCGCAGGTTGGTCAGCGGCGGCTGGCCGGTGGTGTTGAGCAGGGCGATGACATACTTGCCGTCCAGTTTGCGGGCCTTGGCGGCTTCGGCGGCGGCGGCGATCTGCTCGGCCGAGAGGCCGTCGAGCTGCTTGACGTCGTCGACGACGACGGCGGAGGCATTCACTTCGTTCTGGACGTTCTGGCTGAACGTGGTGCCGAGGTTGGCCAGCTCGGCGTTCATGGCCTTGAGCTTGGTCTTGTCGGCGTCGCTGAGCTTGGCGCCCGCGCGGACGTAGTTGTCGTAATACTTTTCGACGAGGCGCACGCCTTCGGCGTCGAGGCCGAGCTGGCTGCGGGTGTCGTACAGGGTCTGGATGCGCGCGAACAGTTTGCCGTCGAGGGCGATGGCGTCGCTGTGGGCAGCGAAGCGGGCGGAGTAGTCGGCCTGCAGCTTCTTGCGCACGTCGTTGGTGTCGGCACCGACCAGGCTGTAGAAGACGGTGGTGGCGCGATCCAGGGTGTCACCGCTCTTTTCGAGGGCGATGAGGGTGTTGTCGAAGGTCGGCTTGGCCTTGTTGTTGGCGATGGCCGCCACTTCCTTCAGCTGCTGGGCCATGCCGGCATCGAAGGCGGGGGCGAAGTCGCTGTCCTTGATCTTGTCGAACTGCGGGTAGTGCAGCGGCAGCGGGCTGTCGGCGAAGAACGGGTTGGCCTGCTGGGCGGTGTTCGCGGCCGGGGTGGCGGCAACGGCGGAGTAGGCGGGCAGGGCCAGACCAAGGGTCACGGCAACGGCAAGGGCAAGACGGGTGGTCAAGGGGGTTTCTCCGGTCAGACAAGCGCCCGAGGTTAACCCGATGCGAGGGGGCCGGGCTTGTGTCGAAAGGCATGGAACGACGGGTGTGGCGGCATCCCGCCACGCACGGTAATGCCGGCCGCTGGCCGGCTCCCCGCACCCCCTGCCACGCGCGGCGCACACGCTGCCGGGGCCCCGACGCATCGCAAACGGCGGCGGTTGGGCTGCCTGCAGGCGGGGGCCGGGCCGGGCATTGCTGCGCACGCCGTGAACCCGTCCCTGGGGGCTCGTGGG
>NZ_JBMOWY010000068.1:0-61365 GCF_049310345.1 Stenotrophomonas sp. GZD-301
AATCCGGACGAACGGCAGCCGGGTAGAACCCGGCTCTACGCGGCTTGCATCAGGTGTGCACGAATCCAGACGAAAGGCAGCCGGGTAGAACCCGGCTCTACGAGGTTTGCATCAGGTGTGCAGGAATCCAAACGAAAGGCAGCCCCGTAGAGCCGGGCTCTGCCCGGCTGGTGTCAGGTGTGCACGATTCCAAACGAACGGCAGCCCCGTAGAGCCGGGCTCTGCCCGGCTTGCGTCAGGTGTGCACGCATCCAAACGAAAGGCAGCCGGGTAGAACCCGGCTCTACGCGGCTTGCGTCAGGTGTGCACGAATCCAAACGAACGGCAGCCCCGTAGAGCCGGGCTCTGCCCGGCTGGTGTCAGGTGTGCACGCATCCGGACGAACGGCAGCCGGGTAGAACCCGGCTCTACGGGGGTGCGCGCCAAGCAGCCGGGGATCAGTCGCGGAAGTTGTCGAACTGCAGCGGTACTTCGAAGGTTTCCTTCTTCAGCAGGGCGATGGCGTCCTGCAGATCGTCGCGCTTCTTGCCGTTGACGCGCAGCTTGTCGCCGTTGATCTGGCTGTCCACCTTGAGCTTGGCTTCCTTGAGCTTGGCCGCGATCTGCTTGGCCACCTTCTGCTCGATGCCCTGCTTGACGGTGACCTTCTGGCGCGCGCCGGCCAGGTTGGTCTCGATGTCGCCGAACTCCAGGCAGCGGGTGTCGATGCTGCGGGCGATCAGGCGTGCGCGCAGGATGTCGGTCATCTGCTGCAGCTGGAAGTCGCTCGGGGCCGACTGGCTGATCACGCTGTCCTCGAGCACGAACTTGGCGTCCACACCCTTGAAATCGAAGCGGGTGGACAGCTCGCGGTTGGCCTGGTCGACCGCGTTGGTCAGTTCGTGGGTGTTGACTTCGGAGACGACGTCGAAGGAGGGCATGGGAATACTCCAGCAGGTGAAGCCCCCATTCTAACCAACCCGACGTGGACGGCCCGGCCGTGGCGGCGATAATGGGCCATGAACATGCAACGCTCTCCCTCCCGCGCGGTCGCCTGGATGCTCCTGGCGGTCGCCTGCTTCTCGCTGATGGATGCGGGCATGAAGCAGCTCTCCGCCAGCTATCCGACCCTGCAGGTGACCTTCCTGCGTGGCGCCGCCTCGCTCCCGTTCGTGCTGGTCTGGGTGCTGGCCACGGCCGGCCCGCGGTCACTGGTGCCGGTGCGCTGGGGCCTGCACCTGCTGCGCGGCCTGCTGGGCATGGCGATGATCGGCTGCTTCGTGTTCGCCCTGCGCAGCCTGCCGCTGTCCACCGCGTACACCATCTATTTCGTCGCGCCGCTGCTGATCGCCGCGCTGTCGGTGCCCCTGCTGGGCGAGCATGTCGGCCCGCGCCGCTGGATCGCCATCGGTATCGGCCTGGTCGGCGTGCTGGTGGTACTGCGGCCGGGCGGGGATGGCTTCATCTCGATCCCGGGGTTGATGGTGCTGCTGGCGGCGACCGCCTACGCGGTGGCTGCGATCACGGTCAGCATGCTGACCCGCACCGACACCCCGCAGTCGATGGTGGTCTGGTTCCTGGTGATCATGGCGGTGGGCGCGGGCCTGCTGGCGCTGCCGGACTGGCAGCCGCTGCAGTGGGGGCATGCGGCCCTGATCGGCGGCATGGGCCTGGCCGGGGCCGCCGGGCAGGTTGCGCTGACCCGTGCCTTCCAGCTCGGGGAAGCCTCGCTGATCGCCCCGCTGGAGTACACCGGGCTGGTCTGGGTGATCGGCTGGGACCTGCTGTTCTGGAGCGTGCTGCCCGACCAGGTGACTTGGCTGGGCGCGGCGATCATCGTCGCCTCGGGCCTGTACCTGCTGCACCGTGAGCGGGTCCGCCAGGTCCAGCCGCCGGCGCCGCTGGACCACCCCTGACCGGCCCCGGGCGTCGTGTGGCGCCCGATCACGCCGGCTTAGAACCAAACGGAATATCATTCCGCGCAACCGCACGGGCGAGGGCCGTCCCGCGCTGGTAGGCTGCACGCCCCCTCCCGTCGATGCCCCGGTTGACCGCGAAAGTGATCGAGTTCCAGCGCCTGCACAAATCCTATGCCGTCGGCGGCCGCGCGATCGCCGCGCTGCAGCCGCTGGACCTGACCATCGAGGCCGGCGAGGTATTCGGCATCATCGGGCACTCCGGCGCGGGCAAATCGACCCTGATCCGGCTGATCAACCGGCTTGAGGAGCCCACCGGTGGGCGCCTGCTGATCGACGGCGAAGACGTCACCGCGCTGGACGCCGATGGCCTGCGCACGCTGCGCCGGCGCATCGGCATGATCTTCCAGCACTTCAACCTGCTGTCGTCGCGCACGGTGGCGGCCAACGTCGCCTTCCCGCTGGAGCTGGCAGGCACGCCGCGCGCGGAGATCGATGCGCGCGTGGACGAACTGCTGCACACCGTGGGCCTGGAGGCGCACGCCACCAAGTACCCGGCGCAGTTGTCCGGCGGCCAGAAGCAGCGCGTCGGCATCGCCCGCGCGCTGGCCACGCGCCCGCAGATCCTGCTGTGCGACGAGGCCACCAGTGCGCTGGACCCGCAGACCACCGCGTCGGTGCTGAAGCTGCTGGGCAGGATCAACCGCGAACTCGGCCTGACCATCGTGCTGATCACCCACGAGATGGATGTGATCCGCCGCGTCTGCGACCGCGTGGCCGTGCTCGATGCCGGCGCACTGGTTGAAACCGGGCCGGTGACCGAGGTCTTCCTGCACCCGCAGCACCCGACCACACGCCGCTTCGTGACCGAATCCGAGCAGGTGGACGAGGGCGAGCTGCACAAGGATTTCGACGCCGTCGCCGGGCGCATCGTGCGCCTGACCTTCCTCGGCGCGGACACCTACGAACCGTTGCTGGGCCGCATCGCGCGCGACACCGGCGTGGACTACAACATCCTGTCCGGCCGCATCGACCGGATCAAGGACACCCCGTATGGCCAGTTGACGGTGTCGCTGGTTGGGGGCGATGTGCAGGCCGCGCAGGCCGGCTTCGTCGCTGCCGGTGTCCACCTTGAGGAGCTGCGCCGATGATGTTCGCCACCGCCGGCGGGTTCTTCCGCCATCTCGATGCCGGCAAGTGGGCCGATATCGGCCAGGCCACGCTCGATACCCTGCTGATGCTGGGTGGCTCGCTGCCGCTGACGCTGGCCATCGGCCTGCCGCTGGGTGTGCTGCTGTTCCTCACCGGCTCGCCGCAGCTGCACCGCAAGCCGGTGGTGTACGGCGCGCTGGCGCTGCTGGTGAACCTGCTGCGCTCGGTGCCCTTCATCATCCTGATGATCGTGCTGATTCCGCTCACGCTGTGGATGATGGGCACCTCGCTGGGCGTGCGCGGGGCCATCGTGCCGCTGGTGATCGGCGCGGCGCCGTTCTATGCGCGCCTGGTCGAAACCGCGTTGCGCGAAGTGGACCGCGGCGTGATCGAAGCCACCCAGGCGATGGGCGCAACCACCTGGCAGCTGGTGACGCGGGTGCTGCTGCCCGAAGCCCGGCCCGGTCTGATTGCCGGTGCCACGGTCACGGTCATCGCACTGATCGGCTTCACCGCGATGGGCGGTGCGATCGGCTCCGGTGGCCTGGGCGACCTCGCGTTCCGCGACGGCTACCAGCGCTCGCACACCGATGTGGCCCTGGTTACGGTGGTGCTGCTGCTGATCCTCGTCCAGATCCTGCAGATGCTCGGCGACCGCCTCGTCGCACATTACAGCCGCCGGTAACCCTGCACCGTCTGCCGGTAGCGCCGACCGTTGGTCGGCTGCTCTCCGTTCCGACATCGACAAACCCCGCGCTGCGCGCGGCAGCCGACCAACGGTCGGCTCTACGGGGTGCGGTGCCGATGGACCCATCGCGACAGCCGCCCAGAGGTCGGCTCTACGGGTTCCGGTGCCGATGGACCCATCGCGACAGCCGACCAGAGGTCGGCTCTACGGGGTCACGCTCAGCGGACGTTCGGGACCTCGTAGCCCAGGCGGTCCACCTGCTCGCGGTGCTGCGGGACGCGCTTGAGCTTGTCGGTGTTGACCCCGTACTCGTCGCGCAGGCGCGTGGCCAGGTCCTTGTACAGGTCTTTGTCCATGTCCGGCTGGCGCGCGAAGATCCACGCCATTTCACGGCCCGGGTAACCCACCAGCGCCCACGAATAGTCCGGCGCCACTTCCAGTACGCGGGTGTGGGTCGGCACGATCTTGTAGAACCAGGTGCGCCAGTTGTGGTTGCCGCTGTCCTCGTCCACCGACGCGCGCACCGTGAGTTCTTCCTGCGGTTCGGAGAAGCCGTTGCGGTAACGATAGGTGATGGCAACCTTCTGGTCGCCGCGCAGCCGGTATTCGTTGACGCTGGCCACATGGCCGCGCTCGACCGGATTCGGGACGCGTCCGATCACATACCAGGTGCCCATGAAGCGCTGCAGGTCGATCGCCGGGCCCACGCGCTCGGTCGTCGTCGGTGCCGGCGCCGGCTTGGCCTCATGACGGAAGGCGCAGGCAGGCAGCAGCGACAGCGTGGACAGCAACAGGACAGCGCGAAGCGGGCGGTTCACAGACATGCGGCGGTTGGCTCCAGGGGCTGGCAGGGGCATGGTGGGTGGGACGGCGAAGAACGTCAATGGTGGCGCACCGGTTGCATGACCGGTTCACGCTGCGGCACAAGGTCGCAGCCGGTGAGATGGTGGCACGGCAAGGTGACGCATCACTTTCGCACGGAGCGGTGTCATGTCCCTGTCGTCTTTGCAGCGTTCGTCCCGTTCCGCCGAGGCACCCGACCCGCGGGTGCTGCGTTGCGTCAGGCAGGCGGCCCTTGCCGGGCTGGCCCTGGTGCTGGTCTGGCCGGCCGCACGCGGCTACAGCAGCTGGTTGGGGTGGGGGCCGTTGTGGCTGGTCGGAATGCCGTGGCTGGCCTGGTGGGCGCTGTACCGCTTCCGGCTGCCGCTGCGCTGGTGGGCCCAGCGCCGGGCCACGGCCCGCCGGCGTGCGCCGCAGGCCCGGCGGCGGCGGCCGGCGCGGCGCCTGCGCGCGGCCTGACCTTCGACACGGGAGGGGCAGTGGCCGCCTGTGATAGCGTCCGGGGCCTATGACTGCCTGGAGCTGCAATGTCCCGAATCGCTTCCGCCTGCCTGGTGGCAGGCTTGATGTCCGTCGCCACGGCCGCGACCGCCGTGGCCGCTGAAACGCCGGCCGATCCGTACGCCTGGCTGGAGGACGTGACCGGCGACAAGCCGCTGTCCTGGGTCAAGGAACAGAACGCCAAGTCCGAGGGGCGCCTGGCGCAGACCCCGGCCTTCAAGGCGATGGAAGCCAGCATCCGCGAGGTGCTCGATTCGGACGCCAAGATTCCCGGCGTGCAGAAGATCGGCGATTACTACTACAACTTCTGGAAGGACAAGCAGCACGAGCGCGGCGTGTGGCGTCGTACCACGCTGGAGGAGTACCGCAAGGCCTCGCCGCGCTGGGAAACCGTGCTCGACCTGGATGCGCTGAACAAGAGCGAAGGCGAGAACTGGGTCTGGCACGGCGCCGACTGCCTGCGCCCGGATTACGCGCGCTGCCTGGTCGCGCTGTCGCGCGGCGGTGCCGACGCCGACGTCACCCGTGAGTTCGACCTGGCCAACAAGACCTGGATCAAGGACGGTTTCTTCCGCCCCGAGTCCAAGGGCGGCCTGAACTGGATCGATCGCGATACCGTGTTCGTCTACACCGACTTCGGCGCCGGCACGATGACCACCTCGGGCTACCCGCGCGTGGCCAAGCTGTGGAAGCGCGGCACGCCGATGGCCTCGGCCAGCGTGGTGTACGAAGGCAAGCCGGATGACATGTACATCTCGGCGATGCACGACGACACCCCGGGCTACGAGCGCAACCTGGTCAGCCGCACCCTGGCGTTCTACAACAACGAGATCTACCTGCGCGCCAACGATGGCACGCTGACCAAGATCGACGCGCCCAACTCGGCCGAGAAGGGCCTGCGCAAGCAGTGGCTGACCCTGGAACTGCGCGATCCGTGGACCGTGGGCGGCAAGACCTACGCAGCCGGTTCGCTGCTGGCCACCAAGCTGGACGATTACCTGGCCGGCAAGCGTGAGTTCGAGGTGCTGTTCGCGCCGACCGAGACCACCTCGCTGGCAGGCGCCAGCTGGACCCGCTCGCACCTGGTCCTCAACGTGCTCGACGACGTCAAGAGCCGCCTGAGCGTGCTGACCCCGACCGACAGCGGCTGGAAGAAGAGCGCGTTCACCGGGGCGCCGTCGTTCGGTACCGTGGCCGTGAGCGCGGTCGATGCCGACGAAAGCGACGCGGTGTGGATGACCGTCACCGACTACCTGACCCCGACCACGCTGGCCCTGGCCGAGATCGGCAAGCAGCCGGAAGTGCTCAAGACCATGCCGGCGTTCTTCAATGCCGACGGCAAGGTGATCGAGCAGCACTTCGCCACCAGCAAGGACGGTACCCGCGTGCCGTACTTCGTGGTGCACGGCAAGGACATGAAGCTGGACGGTTCCAACCCGACCCTGCTGTACGGCTACGGCGGCTTCGAGATTTCGCTGACCCCGTCGTACTCCGGTGCGATGGGCCGTGCATGGCTGGAGAAGGGCGGCGTGTATGTGGTCGCCAACATCCGCGGCGGTGGCGAGTACGGCCCGCGCTGGCACCAGGCGGCGCTCAAGCAGAACCGTCACAAGGCGTATGAAGACATGGCCGCGGTCGCCCGCGACCTGGTCAGCCGCAAGATCACCTCGGCCAAGCACCTGGGCGTGCAGGGCGGCAGCAACGGTGGCCTGCTCACCGGCAACATGCTGACCCAGTACCCCGAGCTGTTCGGTGCGGTGGTGGTGCAGGTTCCGCTGCTGGACATGAAGCGCTACAACCACCTGCTGGCCGGTGCGTCCTGGATGGCTGAATACGGCAACCCGGACACGGCCGACTGGTCCTTCATCAAGACCTTCTCGCCGTACCACCTGTTCGACGCCAGCAAGACCTACCCGCCGGTGCTGTTCACCACCTCCACCCGCGACGACCGCGTCCATCCGGCCCACGCCCGCAAGATGGCGGCCAAGATGATCGAGGCCGGCAAGGACGTGACCTACTACGAGAACATCGAGGGGGGGCACGGCGGTGCGGCCAACAATGCGCAGGCCGCGCACATGTCGGCACTGGCCTACAGCTTCCTCTGGGAGCAGCTGAGCAAGTAAGGTCGGGTATGCTCGACGGCCAGGGGCGGTCGAGCATCCCGCGGGGCGTCGGCCCGACGCGGACCCATCGCCCCGTGAACTCCGGGTGGTGGGGCGTCAGGTTGGCTCCACCCCAGCTTCAGCGCCACGCAGCGATGCGTGGCGTTTTTTTTTGGTGCAGGCAGGGGGCAGTCAACGCACCCATGTTTCCAGGCCACGGCGGATACGGGCCACGGCTTCTTCCAGCCGCGGCACCTCCTGCGTGTACGCCAGCCGCACGTGCTGGTGGGCGCGGTGGTGGCCGAAATCCAGGCCGGGGGTGAACGCCACGTGCTGGGTCTCCAGGAAGTGCGCGCAGAAGGCCTGCGCGTCGTCGGTGAACGCGCTGACATCGCAGTAGAGGTAGAACGCGCCTTCCGGCTCGACGTCGATGCGGAAGCCGAGCGCGCGCAGGGCCGGCAGCAGGTAGTCGCGGCGCTCGCGGAAGGCGGCGCGGCGTTGCTCGAAGATGGCGATGGTGGCCGGTTCGAAGCAGGCCAGCGCGGCGTGCTGGGCGATGCTGGAGGCGCTGATGTACAGGTTCTGGGCCAGCTTCTCCAGGTCGGGCACGGCCTGCGGCGGTGCCACCAGCCAGCCCAGGCGCCAGCCGGTCATGCCGAAGTACTTGGAGAAGCTGTTCAGCACGAACGCATCGTCGTCCACCTGCAGCACGCTCTGGGCGTCCATGCCGTAGGTGAGGCCGTGGTAGATCTCATCGACCACCAGGTGACCGCCGCGTGCCTTCAGCGCCTGCGACAGCGCCGCCAGTTCCGCGGCCGACAACACCGTGCCGGTGGGGTTGGCCGGCGACGCCACCAGCGCGCCAACGCTGTCGGCATTCCAGTGGCGTTCCACCAGGGACGGGGTGAGCTGGTAGGCCGTCTCCGGTCCGACCGGCACCAGTTGCGCGGCCCCTTCGACCAGGCGCAGGAAATGCCGGTTGCAGGGGTAGCCCGGGTCGGCCAGCAGCCAGTGCCGGCCGGGATCGACCAGCAGGCTGCTGGCCAGCAGAAGCGCGCCGGAACCGCCGGGCGTGATCAGGATCCGCTCCGGATCGATCTGCACCTGGTACCGGTCCTGGTAGAAGCCGGCGATGGCCTGGCGCAGGGCGGGCAGGCCGCGCGCGGCGGTGTACCGGGTATGGCCGGCGGCCAGGGCAGCCTGGCCGGCCTGCACGATCGGTGCGGCGGTGGTGAAGTCCGGCTCGCCGATCTCCAGGTGGATGACATCGTGGCCGGCCTGTTCCAGCGCCTGCGCGCGGGCCAGCAGCGACATGACGTGGAAGGGGGCGATGTCCTGGCTGCGGCGGCTGTAGCCGGCGGGGGAGGGCGTGGGGAAAGTGTCCATGATCCGATGATAGGCGCAGTGACCAACGACACGCTTGCCGCCGGCCCAACGCCCGCCGCAGACTGCGTGGACACGGACGCCATTGCATTCCCCCGCCAGGAGCCTTATCTCGTGAAGCCCGCCCATTGTTTACTGGTTGCCAGCCTGATGACCACTTCCGCGCATGCCGCCCCCACGCCGACCGCGCCTGACGCCGAAAAGCACCCGCATACGGTCAAGGCCCCGTTCGGCGCCACCCGCAGCGACGATTACTACTGGCTGCGCGACGACAAGCGCGAAAACCCGGCGATGCTCGCGTACCTGAACGCGGAAAATGCGTACACCGATACGGTGATGGCGCCGCTCAAGCCGCTGGAGGACACCCTCTACAAGGAGATCGTGGCGCGCATCAAGCAGGACGATGCCAGCGTGCCGGCGCGCGAGCGCGGCTACTGGTATTACACCCGCTTCGAGACCGGCAAGGATTACCCGATCCAGGCCCGCCGCAAGGGCAGCATGGAATCGCCCGAAGAGATCCTGCTGGACATCAACGCGATGGCCGCCGGCAAGGGCTACTTCAGCGTCGGCGATATGGACGTCAGCCCGGACAACCACCTGCTGGCGTGGGCCGAGGACGATGTGGGCCGCCGCCAGTACGTGATCCGCTTCAAGGACCTGCGCACCGGTGAGGTGCTGCCGGACCGGATCGAGAACGTGTCGCCGAACGTGGTCTGGGCCGATGACAACCGCACCCTGTTCTACGTCGAGAACGATCCGGAAACGCTGCTCACGGTGCGGGTGAAGAAGCACGTGCTGGGCACGCCGGCCGCCAGCGATGTGCTGGTCTACGAAGAGAAGGACGACAGCTTCTACATGGGCGTCGGCCGCAGCCGCGACGACCGCTTCCTGACCATCGACCTGCACAGCACGGTCAGCTCGGAGACGCGCTACGCACCGGCGGCCGATCCGCAGGCCTTCACCGTGCTCGCCCCGCGCGCGCGCGACGTCGAGTACGACGCCGACCACTTCGACGGCCGCTGGGTGATCCGCACCAACGACGCCGGTGCGACCAACTTCAAGATCGTCACCGCACCGTCCGATGCCACCGCACGCAGCCAGTGGAAGGACTGGGTGGCCCATGACGAGGCCGTGCTGATCGAGGGCTTCGAACTGTTCGACGGCTACAGCGCCATCGCCGAACGCTCCAACGGGCTGGAGCGCATCCGCCTGCTGTTCGCCGACGGTCGCCAGGAGTACGTCAAGGCCGATGAGCCGGCCTATTCGATGGGCCTGGCCGCCAATCCGGAACACGACACCCCGTGGCTGCGCTATGCCTACACCTCGCTGACCACGCCCACCACCACCTACGAGCTCAACACCGTCACCGGCGAGCGCCGCCAGCTCAAGCAGCAGCCGGTGATCGGCTACGACCCGTCCAAGTACACCACCGAGCGGGTGTGGGTCACCGCCCGCGATGGCGTCAAGGTGCCGGTGTCGCTGGTCTACCGCAACGGCTTCAAAAAGGACGGCAGCGGTGCGCTGTACCAGTACGCGTACGGCAGCTACGGCATGTCGATGGACCCGGGTTTCAACCAGACCGTGGTCAGCCTGCTCGACCGTGGCGTGGTCTATGCGATCGCGCATATCCGCGGTGGCCAGGAGATGGGCCGGGCCTGGTACGAGAACGGCAAGCTGCTGCACAAGCAGAACACCTTCAACGACTTCGTGGATGTCACCCGTGAGCTGGTCCGCCAGGGCTATGCCGCCAAGGACCGCGTGGCGGCGTCGGGCGGCAGCGCCGGCGGCCTGCTGATGGGCGCGGTGGCCAACCAGGCACCGCAGGACTACCGCGTGATGGTGGCCCAGGTGCCGTTCGTGGACGTGGTCACCACCATGCTCGATGCCAGCATCCCGCTGACCACCAACGAGTACGACGAGTGGGGCAACCCCGAGCAGCGCGAGTACTACGACTACATGCTCACCTACTCGCCGTATGACAACGTCCGCCGCCAGGCCTACCCGGCGCTGTTTGTCGGCACCGGGCTGTGGGATTCGCAGGTGCAGTACTGGGAACCGGCCAAGTGGGTGGCCAAGCTGCGCGACGACAACACCGGCACCCATCCGATCGTGTTCCGCACCAACATGGAGGCCGGGCACGGCGGCAAGTCGGGGCGCTTCCAGCGTTACCACGAGCTGGCCGAGTCCTATGCGTTCGTGCTTGACCAGCTCGGCGTCACTCCCGCAACGAACTGATCCACGGCCGGACGGGAGGCGGCCATCGCGGTCGCCTTCCCGGCTCGCTATGCTGGCGGCATGAGCCTGCCAGAGCGCCCTGACGTTGCCGATGCCGCCCCCGTGCGGCGGCCGGTGCGTTTCCGCTGGGCGTGGTGGCTGCTGGCGTATGTCAGCCTCGGCACCGGCATCGTCGGCATCTTCGTGCCGGGCCTGCCGACCACCGTGTTCATCCTGATTTCGGCCTGGGCCGCCTCGCGCGGCTCGGAGCGCCTGCACAACCGGTTGCTGCAGCACCCCCGTTTCGGCCCCGCCATCCGCAACTGGCAGGCGCACGGCGCGGTCAGCCGCTACGCGAAGTGGATGGCCACGCTGACCATGACCATCTGCGCCGGCATCATGCTGTGGTGCGTGCCCATCGCATGGGTCAAATGGCTGTCGATCGGCTGCATGACGGCCGTGGCACTGTGGCTGTGGAGCCGGCCGCTGCCGCCGCGCTCATCCTGAGGGGTTGCTGAGGTTGCCGGCCGGCGGCCGGGCATTACCGCAGGGGGCATGGCTATACTTGGGGCATGAAGACATCCCCCCGTACCCTCATCTCCCTGACGCTGGCCGCCTCGGCGCTGCTGGTGCTGTCGGCCTGTGGCAACAAGGGCCCGCTGGTCATGCCGCAGAAGCCTGTTCCGGTCGAAGAAGTGGTCGAGCCGGCCGCCGAGCCGGAGGCCACCCAACCCGCGGCCGATGCCGAGGTCGGTGCCACCCCGGTCGCCCCCGATCCGGTCGACGCGCCGGCACTCAAGGCCGATGACGGGAATGAATAAGGCGGCACCCCGGGCACTGCGCTTCAGCAAAATGCACGGTGCCGGCAACGACTTCATCGTGCTGGATCTGCGCGACGGCAGCCCCCCGCCGGAACCGGCGCTGGCGGCCCGTCTGGCCGATCGCCACACCGGCGTGGGCTGCGATCAGATCCTCACCATCGAGCCGCCCACCGCCGACGGTTCGGTTGCCTCGTACCGGATCTGGAATGCCGACGGCTCCAGCTCGCAGCAGTGCGGCAATGGCGCGCGCTGCGTGGCGGCCTGGCTGGTCCGCGACGGCGCCACCAGTGGCGACACCTTCGCCATCGACAGCCCGGTTGGCAGCCACGCGGTGGAACGCCTGGGCGAGGATCAGTACGCCGTGGCGATGGGCGTGCCGCGCTTCGAGCCCGATCAGGTGCCGTTGATCGGCTTCGCCCACGCCCGCGAGGAATATCTGCTGCCGCTGCAGGGCGACACCGTGCGTTTCGGCGCGGTCTCGATGGGCAATCCGCACGCCGTGATCGAGGTCGGGCTGGTGGATGCGGCGCCGGTCGAGCGCCTCGGCCCGCTGCTGCAGCAGCACGCCACCTTCCCGCAGTCGGTGAACGTCGGCTTCGTGCAGGTCATGGACCCGCGCCACGCCCGCCTGCGGGTCTACGAGCGCGGCGTTGGCGAGACCCTGGCGTGCGGTAGCGGCGCCTGTGCGGCGGCCGTGGTGATGATGCACCGCGGCCGGCTGGAACGTGACGCCATCATGTCGCTGCCCGGTGGCGACCTGCGCATCCGCTGGCCGGACCCGACGGCCCAGATCGTGATGTCCGGGCCGGCTGCCTTCGTCTTCGAAGGGGAATGGAACGCATGAGCGAGACCGTCGAGAAAATCGGAGCGCACGAAGTCGCCGCCTGGCTGCGACGTCATCCGACCTTCCTGAAGCAGTTCCCGGACCTGGCGCTGACCCTGGTGGTGCCGCGCGATGACGGTCCCACCGCGTCGCTCGCCAGCTACCAGCTGGACGTGCTGCGCGACAAGAACCGCGAACTGCAGCGCAGGCTGGCCGACCTGGCCGCCAACGCGCAGATCAACGAACGACTCGCCGTACGCACGCACCAGCTCACCCTGGCGCTGATGAAGCAGTCCAGCGCCGGCGACACGCTGCGGGCGATGGCCGCATCGCTGGAAGAGGATTTCGCCGGCGACCTGGTCCGCCTGGTGCTGCTGACGCCGGTGGCGGGTCTGGAGCAGGCGCCGTGGTTGCAGGTGGTGGCCGCCGACAGCCCGGCGCTGTCGTCGTTCCGCGATTGCCTCAACGACGGCGAACCCATCTGCGGGCGGCTGCAGCCGGAGAAGAACGCGCTGCTGTACGGCGACCGCGTGGACGATGTGCAGTCCAGCGCGCTGCTGCCGCTGCCGGGCGTCGGCCTGATCGCGGTCGGCAGCCGCGACGGCAACCGCTTCTATCCCGGCATGGGCACGCTGTTCCTGCGCATGATGGGTGAAGCGCTGGTGGTCGCGCTGGCGCGCTTCGACCCGGCCTGAACCGCCACGGCGCCGTGCCCATGACCGCCGTCGCCGAGTTTCTCGCCCACCTGCAGGTGGAGCGCCGCATGTCGGCGCACACGCTGGATGCCTACCGCCGCGATCTCGATGCGGTGTCGGTGTGGGCACAGGCGCAGGAGGCGGCAATCGAAACCCTGGACAGCGAGCAGCTGCGCCAGTTCATCGCCGCCGAGCACCGTCGCGGCCTCTCGCCGACCTCGCTGCAGCGCCGGCTGTCGGCCTGCCGCAGTTTCTACGGCTGGCTACTGCGGCACCGCCGCATCGAGGTCAGCCCCGCCGCCACGCTGAAGGCCCCCAAGGCGCCGCGCAAGCTGCCGCAGGTACTCGATGCCGACGAAGCGGTGCGACTGGTCGAGCTGCCCACCGACGCCCCCTTGGGCCTGCGCGACCGCGCGCTGCTGGAGCTGTTCTATTCCTCGGGACTGCGCCTGAGCGAACTGTGCGCGCTGATCTGGCGCGACCTGGATTTCGCGACCGGCCTGGTCAATGTGCTCGGCAAGGGCAACCGGCAACGGCGCGTTCCGTTCGGCTCGCATGCGCGCGCCGCCCTGCAGGCCTGGCAGGCCGACAGCGGTGGTGCCGCTGGCACGCCGGTATTCCCCGGGCGCAACGGCGGGCCGATCACCCAACGCGCGGTGCAGATCCGCATCCGCCAGCTCGCCCAGCGCCAGGGCCTGTTCAAGCACGTGCACCCGCACATGCTGCGGCACAGTTTCGCCAGCCACATCCTGGAATCTTCCGGCGACCTGCGCGGCGTGCAGGAGCTGCTCGGCCATGCCGATATCGCCACCACGCAGATCTACACCCACCTGGATTTCCAGCACCTGGCCAAGGTTTACGATGCCGCGCACCCGCGCGCGAAGCGGCGGCGCAGCAGCAACGAAAGCTGAATCGATCCGGTGCGTCACTGCGGCGCAGGGCAGGGTGGCTTGAAGCCCCGGGCAACGACCCCACCTCAGTCTCTGTCACCCCGGAGGCCACATGGACCCCAGTCAGAACCCCAACGTTTTTCACGCCACCACCATCATTTCGGTGCGCCGCAACGGCCACGTCGCGGTCGCGGGTGATGGCCAGGTCACGCTCGGCCACACGGTGATGAAGGGCAATGCCCGCAAAGTGCGCCGGCTGGGCCGTGAGGGCCAAGTGCTGGCCGGTTTTGCCGGTGCCGCCGCCGATGCCTTCACCCTGTTCGAACTGTTCGAAGCCAAGCTGGAAAAGCACGGCCAGCTGCAGCGCGCCGCCGTCGAGCTGGCCAAGGATTGGCGCACCGAGCGCCGCCTGGGCAAGCTGGAAGCGCTGCTCGCGGTGGCCGACAAGGACACCTCGCTGATCATCAGCGGCACCGGTGATGTGATCGAGCCGGAAGACGGCATCATCGCCATCGGCTCGGGCGGCTCCTACGCGTTGTCGGCCGCGCGCGCGCTGCTGGCGCATACCGAACTGGACGCCCGCACCATCGCCACCGAATCGATCAACATCGCCGGCGACATCTGCATCTACACCAATCGCAATGTGGTGGTTGAAGAGCTGTAAGCGAGCGCCGGCCTACGGCCGGCGCCGACCCGATACATGGCGTTGTGCCGGCCGCTTCCCGGCACCCCCCCCCCCCCCCCCCCCCCCCCCGACCCGATACATGGCGTTGTGCCGGCCGCTGGCCGGCAACCTCGATCAACCACATTCACTCGTGAGCACACCCATGCCGCACAAGATTGAAGTTTCGTCCGCCACCATGACCCCGCGCGAGATCGTGCAGGAGCTGGATCGGCACATCGTCGGCCAGCATGACGCCAAGCGCGCGGTCGCCATCGCGCTGCGCAACCGCTGGCGCCGCATGCAGCTGCCGGCCGAGCTGCGCAACGAAGTCATGCCCAAGAACATCCTGATGATCGGCCCGACCGGCGTCGGCAAGACCGAGATCGCGCGCCGCCTGGCCACGCTGGCCAACGCGCCGTTCGTGAAGGTCGAAGCGACCCGCTTCACCGAGGTGGGCTACGTCGGCAAGGATGTGGAGCAGATCATCCGCGACCTCGCCGACACCGCGGTCAAGCTGTATCGCGAGCAGGCCAAGGTGCGCGTGCGCAACCAGGCCGAAGAGCGGGCCGAGGACCGCATCCTCGATGCGCTGCTGCCGCGCCGCAGCGCCGGTATCGGCTTCGATGCCGAGGCTGCGCGCAATGAGCCGTCCGCGCAGGACAATGAAACCCGGATCAAGTTCCGTCGCATGCTGCGCAATGGCGAACTGGACGAGCGCGAGATCGAGCTGGAAGTCTCGGCCAACGTCGGCGTGGACATCATGACCCCGCCGGGCATGGAGGAAATGGGCCAGCAGCTGCGCCAGATGTTCTCCAGCATGGGCGGCGCCAAGGCGCAGAAGCGCACGCTGAGCATCAAGGCCGCGCGCCCGCTGCTGATCGAGGAAGAGGCTGGCAAGCTGGTCAACGAAGACGACATCCGCAGCGCGGCGATCGAGGCCTGCGAACAGCACGGCATCGTGTTCATCGACGAGATCGACAAGGTCGCCAAGCGTGGCGAAGCCGGCGCGTCCGGCGGCGACGTATCGCGCGAAGGCGTGCAGCGCGACCTGCTGCCGCTGGTGGAAGGCTCCAACGTGTCCACCAAGTACGGCACGGTCAAGACCGACCACATCCTGTTCATCGCCTCCGGTGCGTTCCACCTGGCCAAGCCCAGCGACCTGATCCCCGAGCTGCAGGGCCGCTTCCCGATCCGGGTGGAACTGGGCGCGCTGAGCAAGAACGACTTCGTGCGCATCCTCACCGAGCCGAAGGCCGCGCTGACCAAGCAGTACGAAGCGCTGCTGCTCACCGAAGGCGTGTCGGTGGCGTTCACCGCCGATGCGGTCGACCGGTTGGCCGAGATCGCGTTCCAGGTCAACGAGCGCCAGGAGAACATCGGTGCCCGCCGCCTGCACACCGTGCTTGAGCGCCTGCTGGATACGCTCAGCTACGAGGCCCCGGACCGCGACGGCGAGACGATCAGCATCGACCACGCCTACGTGGACGCCCACCTGGGCGAGCTGGTGCAGGATCCGGATCTGAGCCGCTACATCCTGTAAGCGGTGGGTGGTATGAACTGAAAGGGCGGCACTTCGGTGCCGCCTTTTTTTGTTGGCTCGGCGTGGGCGGAGCCAAATCTTCATAGTGGAAACGGCGCATACGCGACGGGAGGAAAATTCTGCTATGTCGGCATCACTGACGATCACGATATTGCGCGCGCATTCGGCGCAAGGATAGACAGCTACGTGGCCAGGCCTGATGGAAAAGCTGTATGGTTTGCCCAGAAGGGCTGGAGAAAGGCGGGCGTTTCATCAGGCGAGGGGGAGGTTCATGCAGGTCATTTCGAGAAAGTGCTTTAGCGCTGCTTCCACGGTCGCTGTTGCTACTCTTGCAGTCGGCATTGCATGTGGATACGCGTCGCCCCCGGTAAAACACAACCAGTGCAACATTGAGGAGCAGCGGGCTGGGAAAGCTGTCTGCGGCACACCTTTGACAAGACTGATCGTCGCGCCCAGCGATTTTGAAGGAGTGAGGGTAGAGACCAGCGGATTCATGCTCTATGAAGGCGCGAAAGGAGTTGTCTTCTATCCATCTGATTCCTTGCCCAACAGAACCGACGCATATAGCTGCATCGTAGTGTGGTCAGACAGTTCAAAAATTGACTGGTCCTCGCCGGAGCCGGAACATGGAGTCTACTTCGCCACCGTTGTGGGGACGGTTAGCCTTTCTGACCGTCGAAGAACCTGCTCAGCAGAACTCACCGGAGCTGAAGTCTCAGATATTTCGGTCGTCAAGCTGCATGAATGAGAAATGCTCGGGCCTTGTCCGCCATGTCGGCGTGACTCAAACCAATGAGTCTCCGAGATTCCCGGGGCGATTCATTCGGTGGTGTGCTGGTTGATCTGGAAGACGCTTCAATTTGTAGGTAGTGATGAGAACGCTGTTTGGCACAACCACGCCAGCATCCGCTACCGCTGCAATGCGGTGCCTTTGATCTTCCGTGGTCATCGGCCATCTGTCGAAGGCCGGCCGGGGCGGGTTTGCGGGACCGTCTAAAACAGGGATGTGTTTGACGAGCCTCCAGGGACGGATTCACGGGGTGTCCCGCAAACCCGCGCCGGACGGCCAAACCCACGGAACCGATGCCCACCGGCTGTTCGCCTGAATGCATGAGGCTGCCGGGCAGAGCCCGGCACCCAGGGAACCCATGCAATCCGAGGAGCCGGCCAGCGGCCGGCACTACGCCTCGTCGTCGGTCGGCAGCGCCGTCGGCGCCGCACCGGGGGTGAACACACCCGGTTTCACGAACGCACTGAGGATCGCGTCCAGGGTCTCCGCCCCGTCGCGTTTGATCTCGAACAGCTCCGGCTCCAGCATCGCGCTGTACAGCACGCCGGTGAGGCTGGTGCTGACGATGCGCGCCACCGTGTCCACGTCCACGCCATCACGCAGCTGGCCCAGGTCGCGCGCGCGCTGGAAGGCGGCCGCGAAGATGGCCAGCTCCTCGCGCGAGGCCTCCAGCTGCAGCTGCTGCATTGCCTGGCTCTCCACCGACAGATCGTTGCGCAGCATGATTTCCATCATGTTGCGCAGGCGCTCGTCGTCGGCCAGTTCCTGGAACGACACCAGCAGCGCCGAGCGCAGGTCCAGCACGGGTGTGGAGCGCTTGGAGGAGGTCGTGCGGCGCAGGCGCTCGATGAACGGGATGCGCTCGCGGTCGATCATCGCCGTCAGCACTTCGGTCTTGTTCTTGAAGTGCCAGTACACCGCACCCCGGGTAAAACCCGCACGCGCGCCGATCATCGCCAGGCTGGTGCCGGCGACCCCGTATTCATGGAAACAGGCCTGGGCGGCATCGAGGATGCCTTCGCGGGTGGCCTGTGCTTCTTCTTTGGTTTTTCTGGCCATTGCGCTGCGCAGGTGCTGGATGAAACCGGCCTGAATTGTACCGCTTTACAAACAAACATGCATGTATGTATATTTGCGCCCCACTGATCCTCGCCAAGCACCGCCTGCCTCGCGCCGGTAGGCACTCAGCCAGGTTTTGTCTGCATTTGTCGCCCTGTTGGCCGTGATTCGCCGTTTTATCGGTGACATTTCGTGGCGGGGTGCCCCTTATTCGTACCTGTGAGCCCACGCTGCCATGTCCCGATCCCCCTATCGCTTCCTCGCGCTGTCCCTCGCGATCGCCCTGACTGTGTCCGCCTGCGGCGGCGGTGCCCCGGAGGGGCAGCAGGGCGGTCCCGGCCAGGTCACCGTGGCCACCCTGAAGGCCGAGCAGGTCGGGCTGACCCGTGAACTGCCGGGCCGGACCAATGCCTTCCTGGTGGCCGAAGTGCGCCCCCAGGTCAGCGGCATCGTGGCCAAGCGCCTGTTCACCGAGGGTGGGCTGGTCAGCGCCGGCCAGGCGCTTTACCAGATCGACGACGCCAGCTACCGCGCCCAGGCCAACAGCGCCCGCGCCCAGCTGGCCCGCGCCGAAGCCACCGCCAACGCAGCCCGACTGAGCGCGCGACGCATCGCTGAACTGGCCAAGGTCGATGCGGTCAGCACCCAGGACAACGAGAACGCGATCGCCGCGCTGAAGCAGGCCGAGGCCGATGTCGGTGCCGCCCGCGCCGCGCTGGATGCGGCCAACGTCACCCTCGGCTACGCGCGCATCACCGCGCCGATCAGCGGCCGCATCGGCAAGTCGTCGGTCACCCAGGGCGCGCTGGTCAGCGCCGGCCAGGCCGATGCGCTGGCCACCGTGCAGCAGCTGGACCCGATCTACGTCGACCTGACCCAGTCGGCCAGCGAACTGCTGCAGATGCGTCGCGAGCTGGCCACCGGCCGCCTGCAGGACAACCAGAGCCTGCCGGTGACCATCCTGCTCGATGACGGCACCGAGTTCGCCCACAAGGGCACCCTGGAGTTCTCCGAAGTCAGCGTTGATCCCACCACCGGCAGCTATGCCATGCGGGTCAAGGTCGACAACCCCGACCAGATCCTGATGCCGGGCATGTACGTGCGCGCCCAGGTCGGCAGCGGCGTGCGCGAGAACGGCCTGCTGGTGCCGATGCAGGGCGTCGCGCGCGATCCGAAGGGTGATACCACCGCGATGGTGGTCGGCAAGGACAACAAGGTCGAAGTGCGTCCGGTCAAGGTCAGCCGTGCGGTCGGCAGCAAGTGGCTGGTCGAGGACGGCCTGCAGGCCGGCGACAAGGTCATTGTCGAAGGGCTGCAGAAGATCCAGCCGGGCATGCCCGTGCAGGCCACCGAGATGGGCGCCGCGCCGGCCAAGCCGGCCGCAGCGCCGGCGGCTCCGGCCGCTCCGGCCGACAAGCAGTAAGCGGAGAATCCAATGGCACGTTATTTCATTGATCGCCCCATCTTTGCATGGGTGATCGCGATCATCATCATGCTTGCCGGTGCGCTGGCCGTGGTGAAGCTGCCGGTCTCGATGTACCCGGAAGTGGCACCGCCGGCCGTCGAGATCAGCGCGACCTATCCGGGTGCATCGGCCAAGGTGGTCGAGGACTCGGTGACCCAGATCATCGAACAGAACATGAAAGGCATCGATGGCCTGATCTACTTCTCGTCCAACAGCTCGGCCAACGGCCAGGCCACCATCACCCTCACCTTCGAGAGCGGGACCAACCCGGATATCGCGCAGGTGCAGGTGCAGAACAAGCTGCAGCTGGCCATGCCGCTGCTGCCGCAGGAAGTGCAGCGGCAGGGCATCAACGTGGCCAAGTCCAGCAGCGGCTTCCTGCAGGTGATCGGCTTTGTGTCCAACGACGGCAGCATGGATGCCAACGACATCTCCGACTATGTCGGCTCCAATGTCGTCGATCCGCTCAGCCGCGTCCCGGGCGTGGGCAACATCCAGGTGTTCGGCGGCAAGTACGCCATGCGCATCTGGCTGGACCCCAACAAGCTGCACACCTACAAGCTGTCGGTGGATGAAGTCACCGCGGCCATCACCGCGCAGAACGCACAGGTGGCCATCGGCCAGCTCGGCGGTGCGCCGTCGGTGAAGGGCCAGCAGCTCAACGCCACCATCAACGCGCAGGACCGCCTGCAGACCCCGGAACAGTTCCGCAACATCCTGGTCCGCGGTGGCACCGACGGCAGCGAGCTGCGCCTGGGCGATGTGGCCCGGGTCGAACTCGGTGCGGAAAGCTACGACTTCGTCACCCGCTACAACGGCAAGCCCTCCACCGGTATCGCCATCACTCTGGCCACCGGCGCCAACGCACTGGACACCGCCAACGGCGTCCGCGCGGCGCTGGAGGACATGAAGGCGAACTTCCCGGCCGGGCTGGAATCGGTGGTGCCCTACGACACTACGCCGTTCGTGCAGGTCTCGATCAAGGGCGTGATCAAGACCCTGATCGAAGCCATCGTGCTGGTGTTCGTGGTGATGTACCTGTTCCTGCAGAACTTCCGCGCCACCCTGATCCCCACCATCGCCGTGCCGGTGGTGCTGCTGGGTACGTTCGGCATCCTGGCCGCGCTGGGCTTCTCGATCAACATGCTCACCATGTTCGCGATGGTGCTGGCGATCGGCCTGCTGGTCGACGACGCCATCGTGGTGGTGGAGAACGTCGAACGCATCATGTCCGAAGAAGGCCTGTCGCCATTGGAGGCCACCCGCAAGTCGATGGGCCAGATCACCGGCGCGCTGGTCGGCATCGGCCTGGTGCTGTCGGCGGTGTTCGTGCCGATGGCCTTCATGAGCGGCTCCACGGGCGTGATCTACCGGCAGTTCTCGGCGACGATCGTGTCGGCGATGGCCTTGTCGGTGCTGGTTGCCATCGTGCTGACCCCGGCGCTGTGCGCCACCATGCTCAAGCCGCTGAAGAAGGGCGAGCATCACGTGGCGCACCGCGGCCTGGCCGGTCGGTTCTTCAACGGCTTCAACCGTGGCTTCGACCGCTCCAGCGAAACCTACCAGCGTGGCGTCAAGGGCATCCTGGCGCGGCCGTGGCGCTTCATGTCCATCTTCGCCGCGCTGGCGGTGGTGATGGGCCTGCTGTTCGTGCGCCTGCCCAGTTCGTTCCTGCCCAATGAAGACCAGGGCATCCTGATGGCGCTGGTGCAGACCCCGGTCGGCGCCACCCAGGAGCGCACCCTGGAGGCGATGTACAAGCTGGAAGACCACTTCCTCACCAATGAATCCGAGGCGGTCGAGTCGGTGTTCATGGTGCAGGGCTTCAGCTTCGCCGGCATGGGCCAGAACGCGGGCATGGCCTTCATCAAGCTCAAGGACTGGAAGGACCGCAATGCCGACCAGGGCGTCGGCCCGATCACCGGCCGCGCGATGGGCGCGCTGGGCCAGATCAAGGACGCCTTCATCTTTGCTTTCCCGCCGCCGGCGATGCCGGAGCTGGGCATCGGCTCGGGTTACACCTTCTTCCTGAAGGACAACAGCGGCCAGGGCCACGAGGCCCTGCTCAACGCGCGCAACCAGCTGCTCGGCGGCGCGGGTCAGAGCAAGCTGCTGGCCAACGTTCGCCCGAACGGCCAGGAAGACACCCCGCAGCTGCGCATCGACGTGGACGTGGAGAAAGCCAACGCACTGGGCCTGTCGGTCGCCTCGATCAACAACACGCTGGCCACCGCGTGGGGCAGCAGCTACATCGACGACTTCATCGACCGCGGCCGGGTCAAGCGCGTGTACGTGCAGTCCGATGCGGACTTCCGCATGAACCCGGACGATTTCAACGTCTGGTCGGTGAAGAACACCAAGGGCGAGATGGTGCCGTTCAGCGCCTTCGCAACCAAGCGCTGGGACTACGGTTCGCCGCGTCTGGAACGCTACAACGGCGTGTCGGCGATGGAAATCCAGGGCGAACCCGCCCCGGGCGTGGCCTCGGGCGATGCAATGGCCGAGATCGAGCGCATCGCCAAGGATCTGCCGCCGGGCTTCGAGATCGAGTGGACGGCGTTGTCCTACCAGGAACGCCAGGCCGGTTCGCAGACGCCGCTGCTGTACACGCTGTCGCTGCTGATCGTGTTCCTGTGCCTGGCCGCGCTGTATGAAAGCTGGAGCGTGCCGACCTCGGTGCTGCTGGTGGCGCCGCTGGGCATCCTCGGCGCGGTGCTGGCCAACACCATGCGCGGCATGGAGCGCGACATCTACTTCCAGGTGGCGATGCTCACCACCGTGGGTCTGACCAGCAAGAACGCGATCCTGATCGTGGAGTTCGCCAAGGAGAACCTGGAGAAGGGCGTCGGGCTGATCGAGGCCACCATGCATGCCGTGCGCGACCGTCTGCGCCCGATCATCATGACCTCGCTGGCCTTCGGCCTGGGCGTGCTGCCGCTGGCGATCGCCTCCGGTGCCGGCTCCGGTGCGCAGCGCGCGATCGGTACCGGTGTGCTCGGCGGCATGGTGGTGGGCACTCTGCTGGGCGTGTTCTTCATCCCGCTGTTCTTCGTGGTGGTGCAGCGCGTGTTCAACCGCAAGGCGCGCACCTGACAGTCATGAAGGAAATCTCAATGAACCGTTCAACGCTTTCCCTTGCCCTTGTGGCCGCGCTGCTGCTGTCCGGCTGCGCCACGCTGGTGCCGCGCAGCACCGAAGTGGCCCCTGCGATTCCCGCGCAGTGGCCCGGCAGTACGGTGGCCGACGCGTCGGCCACCCCGGTCGCCGACATCGGCTGGCGCGACTTCTTCGTCGACCCGCGCCTGCAGGCGGTGATCGGCCAGTCGCTGGAGAACAATCGCGACCTGCGCGTGGCGGTGCTCAACGTCGAACGCGCCCGCGCGCAGTACCGCATCCAGCGCGCCGACCGCGTGCCGGCGATCGCCGCCCAGGGCCAGATGACCCGCAGTGGCGGCGACGTGCCGGTGACCGAACAGTTCAGCGCCAACTTGGGCGTGGTCGAATTCGAGCTGGATCTGTTCGGCCGCGTGCGCAATCTCAGCCAGGCGGCACTGCAGCAGTACTTCGCCGAAGCGGCCAACCGCCGCAGCGCGCAGTTGTCACTGGTGGCCGAGGTCGCCAATGCCTGGTTGACGCTGGGCGCCGATGCCGAGCAGCTGCGCATTGCCCAGGCCACGCTGGCCACCTATGAAGACTCGCTGCGCCTGACCGAAGCGCGGCACCGTCTGGGCGGCGCCTCGGCACTGGAACTGAGCCAGACCCGCACGCTGGTGGAAACCGCCCGCACCGATGTCGCCCGCTTCGGGGGACAGGTCGCGCAGGACCGCAATGCGCTGGTGCTGCTGGCAGGCGGTCCGATCGACGAGGCGCTGCTGCCGCAGGGTGAAATCACCGATGTGGCGGCCGTGCAGCCGCTGCCGGCCGGCGTGCCCGGCGATGTGCTGCTGCGGCGCCCGGATGTGATGGCCGCCGAGCACACGCTGATCTCGGCCAATGCCAACATCGGCGCGGCGCGTGCGGCGTTCTTCCCGTCGATCAGCCTGACCGGCAGTGTCGGTTCGGCATCCTCGGAGCTGTCCGGCCTGTTCGACAGCGGCACGCGCGTGTGGAGCTTCATTCCCAAGCTCAACCTGCCGATCTTCCAGGGCGGCAAGCTGCGCGCGAACCTGGGCATGGCCACTGCCGATCGCGATATCGCGCTGGCGCAGTACGAAAAAGCCATCCAGTCCGGCTTCCGCGAAGCGGCCGATGGGCTGGCGTTGAACCGCAGCCTGGCCGAGCAGCTGCAGTCGCAGCAGGCGCTGGTGGCGGCGGCCGAGCAGGCGCAGCGGTTGTCGCAGGCCCGCTACGACGCCGGGCTGGACAGCTTCCTGACCCTGCTCGACGCGCGTCGCACCGCTTACAGCGCACGCCAGTCGCTGGTCAGCACGCAGCTGGCGCAGCAGTCCAACCAGGTGGCGTTGTACAAGGTGCTCGGCGGCGGCTGGCACGAGCGCGGCTGAGCACGCGGGAATGACGGGGCGGTCACACCGCCTCGTCATCCGGGCGAGGGTGATGGCATGAGGCGCGCACCCGTTCCAGCGCGTCGCCGGCGTCACGCGCCATGCGTTCGTACTCGCGGCGGATCTCTTCCAGTCGTTCCTCGTCGAGTTCTTCCAGGTCCAGCAGCTCGTTGTTCGCCTCGGCGGTGGCGCGGATCAGCTCATCGAGCTTGATCTGGATCGCGGCCGTGTCCGCGTTCTGACTGTGCTGGATCAGAAACACCATCAGGAAGGTGATGATGGTGGTGCCGGTGTTGATCACCAGCTGCCAGGTATCGTTGAACTTGAAGATGGGGCCGCTGGCGCCCCAGATCACCACGATGGCCAGCGCGCCGAGGAACGTCCACGGCGTTCCAGCAGAGTAGGACGCCTTCTTGGCGACCAGGTTGAATACACGACGAAGTTTCATGGGCCCCGGCAGGGTGGTGGCGATGACCCATCATTGGTGGCGCTGCGTGCAGGCGGCGTGCACCGCCGCCGCTCAGGCGCGTGCGCCCAGACGCGGGCGTGAGGACAGATCCTGGCGCCCGGCGCGGTAGACGTGTTCCCAGCACTGCTCGACGAAGTCGCGGGCCTGGTCTTCGCTCAGGCGCGGCATGATCTGCAGCGCGTAGTGCGTCTGGAAGGATTCATCGCGCTGCTCGTCGCTGGCCCGTGGCTGGGTGATCAGCGAATCGCAGGCGAATTTGATCCACGGGATGTAGTGCCCGAACGAGCCGGCGCCGAGCGTTCCGTCGGCATGTCGCTGGCGCCAATGGGCCACTTCGGCGTCGACGTCGATCACGGCGGGGATGGAAAGCGAGGCGGAAGACATGGTTGCGTCGATATGGAAGGAGGGAGTCGAACAAGAGTGCGTAATGCGCGGTGCATGCGATGTCATGGCGATGTCGAGCCGGCGTGGCGGGCATCGCTGAAAGATTCAGGCAGCGCGGTGCCGAGAAGCTGTGCGTGGGCGACCACACCCAGCCGTTCGGCCAACGTGGCCAGCTGGTTGCAGACATCGATGCAGTGGTTCGGGTGGGAGACCATCAGTTCGTTCTGAATGGCCTGGTAGGCGCTCCAGAACGGCGCGGAATTGCGGTATCTGGAGTAGGACACCTGCAGCTGTTCCCAGGCGAGGATCATGCTGGGTTCGACAGCAGCGGTGCGGCGTATTCGGGCGTTCATGGCGTCTCCTCGACGATGCAGCCCCCTGTGCACCCACCATAGGCGGTCACCGATGCCCAATTGTTATTGCGGCGTGTGCAGCGGGTGCGACGGATGTGCGCACCGTGTCGTTTTCTGTCGAGCAGACGCTGCTGGCACAACGTGTTTGCACCGCCGCCGGGAACTGAAGCGTTCATAACGCCGTTCCGCAGCGGGGCCGCGGCGGACCACCGGCGCGCCGGAATGCCGCAGCGCGCCGTGGTTGGGGCGGGATTACTCGCCGATGTCTTCGTTCCAGACCTCGGGATGGGCCGAGATGAAGCCGCCGAGCAGGTCGATGCAGGCCTGGCTCTGCATGTCGATCACCTTCACCCCGTTCTCGCGCAGCCACTCGATGCCACCCTGGAAGGTGACCGATTCGCCCACCACCACGGTGCCGATGTTGAACTGGCGGACCAGCCCGCTGCAGTACCAGCAGGGGGCCAGCGTGGTCACCATGATGGTGTCCTGGTAGCGGCGCTGGCGGCCGGCCTTGCGGAACGCGTCGGTTTCGCCGTGGACCGAGGGGTCGCCTTCCTGCACCCGTCGGTTGTGGCCGCAGCCGAGCAGGCGGCCGTCGTTGTGGTACAGGGCCGCGCCGATCGGGATGCCGCCTTCGGCCAGGCCCTGGCGGGCTTCGGCGATGGCGGTTTCGAGCAGGGCAGCGTAATCGGGCGTGGTGATCATGGTCGGTCCGGTAAACAGGAGCGGCCATGATAGGCGGTGGGTGCCGCAGCGTGGCCAGCGGTGCGATAATCGGGGCCATGAGCGAATCCCCCTACAAGACTGGCACCACCCATTTCGGCTTCCGCGATGTCGCCGCCAAGGACAAGCAGAAGCTGGTGGGCGAAGTGTTCACCTCGGTCGCGCGCAGCTACGACCTGATGAACGACCTGATGAGCCTGGGTATCCACCGGGCCTGGAAGCGCTACTACGTAGCCACCGCGCAGGTGAAGCCGGGCGACCGCGTGCTCGACCTGGCCGGCGGCACCGGCGACATCGCCGCGCTGATCAAGGAGCGCGTGGGTGAGGACGGCGAAGTGGTGCTCGGCGACATCAACGCCGGCATGCTCTCGGTGGGCCGCGACCGCCTGACCAACCGGGGCCTGGTGTCGGGCCTGCAGTACGTCCAGTGCAACGCCGAGGCGCTGCCGTTCCCGGATGCCAGCTTCGATCTGGTCACCATCGCCTTCGGGCTGCGCAACGTGACCGACAAGGACGCTGGCCTGCGCGAGATGTACCGCGTGCTCAAGGTGGGCGGCCAGGCGCGCGTGCTGGAGTTCTCCGAGGTCACCGCCGACTGGTTCAAGCCGATCTACGACTTCCACTCGTTCAAGATCCTGCCCAAGCTGGGCCAGCTGTTCGCGCGCGACGGCGACAGCTACCAGTACCTGGCCGAGAGCATCCGCAAGCACCCGCCGCAGGAACAGCTCAAGACCATGATGGGCGAGGCGGGCTTCGCGCGCTGCCACTACAAGAACCTGACCGGCGGCATCGTCTCGATCCACTCCGGCTACAAGGTGTGACATCCGGTCCCGGCTCCCGCTGAGAGAGCCTGGCGACACTGCAGGCAGGCTGCCGGAGAGGGCCTGCCATGCGGCATTGCGGCGGCCTGTCCCGCGTGGCCCCCGCGCGTTCAGCGCCGGGCGGATCCACGCCGGCGGTGCGCGGCCGCCGTGCGAGCGCGACTGAATAGGGCAGGTGGGGGGTAAACTGGTGGTTTCACCCTGATCGGTCCCGTACATGCGATCTCCGTTCCTGCTGATTCCCCTGGCCGTCGCGCTCGCCGCCGGCTGTTCCAAAGAGCCTGCCGCGCCCACCGCCGACCCTGCCGCCCAGACGCCGAGCGCCACCGCCGTGAAAGCCGACAACCGCAGCCACGACGAAAGCTCCTATGCCGAGCCGGACAAGGTCGTCATCAAGGACCTGGCGCTGGACCTGAAGCTGGATTTCGACAGCAGGCAGATCGGCGGCACCGCCACCTACACCCTGGAGTGGAAGGACAAGGCGGCCAAGCAGCTGGTGCTCGATACCCGCGAACTGACCGTGGAAAAGGTCGAGGCACTGGGTGCCGACGGCAAGGCGACGCCGCTGGCCTTCGTGCTGGCCCCGGTCGACAAGGTGTTTGGCAGCAAGCTGAGCATCGAAGCGCCGGAACAGCCGGCCAAGGTGCAGATCACCTACCACACCGCCCCGACCGCCTCGGGCCTGCAGTGGCTGGAGCCGTCGATGACCGAGGGCAAGCAGCTGCCCTTCATGTTCAGCCAGTCGCAGGCCATCCACGCGCGTTCGTGGGTGCCGCTGCAGGACACCCCGAGCGTGCGTTTCACTTACACCGCGCACGTGGTGTCGCGCCCGGACGTGATGGTGCTGATGAGCGCCGACAACGATCCCAAGGCCGCGCGTGATGGTGACTACACCTTCAAGATGCCGCAGCCGATCCCGTCCTACCTGCTGGCCATCGCCGCCGGTGACCTGGTGTTCGAGCCGATTTCCGGCCGCTCCGGTGTCTGGGCCGAACCGACGATGGTCGGCAAGGCGGTCAAGGAGTTCGAGGACACCGAGAAGATGATCGGTGCCGCCGAGAAGCTGTACGGCGAGTACCGCTGGGGCCGCTACGACATGCTCGTGCTGCCGCCGTCGTTCCCGTTCGGCGGCATGGAAAACCCGCGCCTGACCTTCGCCACCCCGACCGTGATCGTGGGCGACAAGTCGCTGGTGTCGCTGGTGGCCCATGAGCTGGCGCACAGCTGGTCCGGCAACCTGGTGACCAATGCGAGCTGGAAGGACATCTGGCTCAACGAAGGCTTCACCACCTACGTGCAGGGCCGCATCACCGAAGCGCTGTATGGCCAGGAAATGGCTGAAATGGAGCGCGAAATCGACCAGAACGACCTGCTCGCCGAGGTCAAGGACATGAGCCCGGCCGACCAGGCGCTGGCGCTGCCGCCGCTGACCGAACGCGACCCGGACGAAGCGCTGAGCAACGTCGCCTACGTCAAGGGCTCGTGGTTCCTGCAGTTCCTGGAGCAGCGCTTCGGCCGCGAAACCTTCGACCCGTTCCTGCGTGGCTGGTTCGATGACCATGCCTTCCAGAGCGCGAACACCGACCAGTTCGTTGCGTACCTGAAGAAGAACCTGCTGCCGAAGAAGCCGGGCGCCGTCACCGACGCCGAGCTGAAGGCGTGGCTGGACGAGCCGGGCATCCCGGCGTTCGCCACCAAGGCACGCTCGCGCAACTTCTCCATCGTCGACACCGCGCGCATCGCGTGGGATGGCAGTGGCACGCTGCCGACCCAGCAGATCACCGGCGAGTGGGGCACCCAGGAGTGGGTCCACTTCATCGACGGCCTGGGCAAGACCCTGCCGGTGGAAAAGCTGGCCGCGCTGGACAAGGCCTACCACTTCACCGGCACCGCCAATGGCGAAATCGCCATGCGCTGGTACCCGCTGGCGATCCGCAGTGGGTATGCCGAGGCCAACGAGGACGCCGCGGCGTTCATCGAGCGCGTCGGCCGTCGCAAGCTGATCCTGCCGATCTATGCCGAACTGGTGAAGACCCCCGAAGGCCTGGTGCTGGCCAAGGCCGCCTTCGAGAAGGCCAAGCCGGGCTACCACCCGATCACCACCGCCTCGGTGCAGGACATGCTGGACAAGGCAAGCAAGTAATCCCGGCGGCTGGCCGGCCACGTCGGCCGGCTGGACCACGCGATGCAATGCCTGAAAACGGCGGGGAAACCCGCCGTTTTCGTTTGTGCGGCAGCGCGGGGCGCAACCTCGGTAAACTCGGGGAAAACTCCCGAACCGGACGTCTGCAATGAAACGACTGATCCTCATCGCGGCCTGCACGCTGGCCCTGGCCGCCTGCAGCAATCCCGAAGAAGAGCGCAAGGCACAGGAGGCCGCCGCTGCCGCTGCCAAGGCGCAGCAGGAGGCGAAGGCCGAAGGCGTGGCCAAGCAGTACGACATGGCCGTGGCTGCCCAGGACTGGGAGCGTGCGCGCATCCACGGCGGGTCGCTGCTGGACCAGTACAAGGACACCGACGTGGCGGCACGGATCGAGCCGGGCTACGCCGAGGTGAAGGTCAAGGCCGAGGCCGCGCGCGACCTGCGCCGCATGCAGGCCCTGTGGCAGTACAACCAGATTCCGGTGGGCAAGGGAACGCAGGTCTCGGCGCAGATCTACAGCAAGGAGCGCGTGGACGTGGACGGCAGCGGCGCCAAGACGGTGCAGCTGGTGTTCCGCGATCACCCCCAGTGGATGCGCCATGCCTACCTGGTGCTGCAGGCCGGCGACTTCCGCTGCCCGCAGTGCAAGGTGCAGGTCAGCGTGGATGGCGGCAAGCCGATCGCGATGGCCGCCTGGCGGCCGTCGACCGACGAGGCGATCGCGATGTTCATCACCGACCAGAAGGCGCTGTGGAAGCTGGCGCGCAAGGCCAAGGTGATCAGCATCGAATTCCCGGTCAAGGCCGGCGGGACCCGTACGGCGGTGTTCGAGACCGGTGGGGTGGACAGCAGCCGCATGCCGACCTGGTGGAACTGAGCGTGGCCGCGCCGCTGTCGGCGATCCGCCACTGGGTGTTCGACATGGACGGCACCCTGACCGTGGCGGTGCACGACTTCGAGTGGATCAAGCGCGCGCTGGGCATTCCGGCGCAGGACGACATCCTCACCCACTTGGCCGGCCTGTCCGCCGAGGCCGCCACCGCCAAGCACGCCTGGCTGCTGGAGCACGAGCGGGAGCTGGCGGAGGCCGCGCAGCCCGCCCCGGGCGCGGTGGCGCTGGTGCGCGCGCTGCAGGCGCAGGGCTGCCGGCTCGGCATCCTGACCCGCAATGCGCGCGCGCTGGCCGAGGTGACGCTGCAGGCGATCGGACTGGGTGACGTATTCGGCGCGGACGACATCATCGGCCGCGACGAAGCCGAGCCGAAGCCGTCGCCGGCCGGCCTGCTGCACTTCGTACGGCGCTGGCAGGTGGACCCTGCGCAGGTGGTGATGGTGGGCGACTACCGCTTCGACCTGGAATGCGGGCGGGCGGCGGGCACCCGCACACTGCTGGTCAATGCCCCGGACAACCCCTGGCCGGGCCTGGCCTGCTGGCACCTGGCCGATTGCGGCCAGGTGCTGGAGACGTGGCAGACGCCGTGACGCGGCCGGTTACGCGCTCAGCGCGTAACCGAACTGCTGCTTGAACTGCTCGTTGAACTCATCGAAGGTGAAGCGCTGGTTCTGGGTGCCGGGGTGTTCGACCTTCAGCGCGCCCATCAGGTTGCCCATGCGGCCGATGGTCAGCCAGTCGTAGCCCTTCTCGATGCCGTAGATCAGGCCGGCGCGGAAGGCGTCGCCACAGCCGGTCGGGTCGACCACGCGGCGCTCGTGCGCCGGCGGGATGTCGTAGGTCTTTTCCGGGGTGTGGATGACCGCACCCTTCGGCCCGCGGGTGGTGATGTAGGCCTTGACCCGGCTCACGATCTCCTTCTCGTCCCAGCCGGTGCGCTCCTGCAGCAGGTTGGACTCGTAGTCGTTGACGACCACGTAGTCGGCCTGCTCGATGAAGGTGCGCAGTTCCGGGCCGTTGAACAGCGGCATGGCCTGGCCGGGGTCGAAGATGAACGGCACGCCACCGTCGAAGAATTCCTGCGAATTCTGGATCATGCCTTCGCGGCCGTCCGGGCCCACCAGGCCCAGGGTGACGCCCGGCACGTCCTTCACGTGGTTCTCGTAGGACCGCATCATCGCGCCCGGGTGGAACGCGGTGATCTGGTTGTTGTCGTGGTCGGTGGTGATGAACGCCTGCGGGGTGAACAGTTCGTCGATCACCTTGACCCGGCTCAGGTCGATGCCCAGGCCCTGGAAGTACTCGCGGTACGGGCCGAAGTCCGAGCCCACGGTGCCCATCGGAATCGGCTCGCCGCCCAGCAGGTACAGGTTGTAGGCGATGTTGCCGGCGCAGCCGCCGAACTCGCGGCGCATGCGCGGAACCAGGAACGACACGTTCAGGATGTGGACCTTGTCCGGCAGGATGTGATTCTTGAACTGGTCCGGGAACACCATGATGGTGTCGAAGGCAAGAGAACCACAGATCAAAGCGGACATCGATTAAGGCCTATGCGGAGAGGGTGTTGAGGCCCGTCGGGCGGGCAACGAAACGGCGCCCTCGGGCGCCCTGCGGCGCAAAGGTTAACGGGTGAGACGCCACAGGGCCAGAACCTGGGCTGTCCGGATTGGGCTGAATGGCCGTGAAGGCTGGCTTTGCACCAGATTTGTCCTTGCTCGCACACAGGGGGATTGCTAGGCTTGTCGGCCTCGAATTCTGCCCATTTTTTCGCCATCCCGCGTTGGGCGCGACACCCCTCAGGATCAACTCCCAGATGTTCAAGAAACTGCGTGGCATGTTCTCCAATGACCTGTCCATCGACCTGGGCACGGCCAACACCCTCATTTACGTGCGTGGGCAGGGGATCGTGCTGAATGAGCCGTCGGTCGTGGCCGTGCGCCAGGACCGCGCCATCGGTGGCACCCGTTCGGTCGCCGCCGTCGGCGCCGAGGCCAAGCAGATGCTGGGCCGTACCCCGGGCCATATCACCACCATCCGCCCGATGAAGGACGGCGTCATCGCCGACTTCACCTACACCGAGGCGATGCTCAAGCACTTCATCAAGAAGGTGCACAAGTCGCGCTTCCTGCGCCCGAGCCCGCGCGTGCTGGTCTGCGTGCCGGCCGGCTCGACCCAGGTCGAGCGCCGCGCGATCAAGGAATCGGCCGAAGAGGCCGGTGCGCGCGACGTGTTCCTGATCGAGGAACCGATGGCCGCCGCGATCGGCGCCGGCATGCCGGTGACCGAAGCGCGCGGTTCGATGGTCATCGACATCGGCGGCGGCACCACCGAGGTGGCCGTGATCTCGCTGAACGGCATCGTCTACTCGGCGTCGGTGCGCATCGGTGGCGACCGCTTCGACGAGTCGATCACCAACTACGTGCGCCGCAACCACGGCATGCTGATCGGTGAAGCCACCGCCGAGCGCATCAAGGTCGAGCTGGGCTGCGCCTACCCGCAGGCCGAAGTGATCGAGATGGAGATCTCCGGGCGCAACCTCGCCGAGGGCGTGCCGAAGATGATCAAGATCAGCTCCAACGAGGTGCTGGAAGCCCTGCACGAGCCGCTGTCGGGCATCGTCAGCGCGGTCAAGCTGGCGCTGGAGCAGACCCCCCCGGAACTGTGCGCCGACGTCGCCGAGCGCGGCATCGTGCTGACCGGCGGTGGCGCCCTGCTGCGTGACCTGGACCGCCTGATCTCCGAGGAAACCGGCCTGCACGTGCAGGTGGCCGACGACCCGCTGACCTGCGTGGCCCGCGGTGGCGGTCGTGCGCTGGAACTGGTGGACATGCACGGCAACGAGTTCTTTGCGCCGGAGTAAGCCGTACCGGACCTGTTCCACGGACGCGCCCCTGCGGCGTGATGCCGGTGGCGTGCGCGCCACGCCGGGCATCGCAGCGCTGGGGCGTTGTCGCATCCCCAACACCTTTTCCAGTCGAAGCCTGTCGTGCCGCCCTATGCCGGTCCTCCCGTAGCCTCCCGCCAGGGTGATGCCAGCAGCCCACTGCGGCTGCTCGCCTACCTGGCCCTGGCCATTGTCCTGATCGTGCTTGACGACCAGGCCGGCTGGCTCGCCCGCCTGCGCGCGCAGGCCAATGTGCTGGTGCAGCCGGTGTGGGCCCTGGCCGGGTTGCCGGGCAAGCTCGGCACCCAGGTCAAGGACAACGCGGCCAGCCACGGCCAGCTGGTGGCCGAGAACCGCGAACTGCGCAACCAGCTGCTGATCGCCAATGCGCGCCTGACCCGCCTGCAGACCGCCGCGCTGGACAACGCCCAGCTGCGCGAGCTGCTCAACGTGGCCGAGCGCAGCGGCCTGGACGTGCAGCTGGCGCCGATCCTGGACATCGACCTGGATCCGGTGCGCCAGCGCCTGGTGCTGGCTGCGGGCACCCGCGACGGGGTGCACATGGGCCAGGCGGTGATCGATGCCGGCGGCCTGATGGGGCAGGTGATCGCCACCACCGGCAACAGCGCCACGGTGCTGCTGCTGACTGACCCGGACCATGCCGTTCCGGTGACCGTGGCGCGCAATGGCGTGCGCCTGATCGTCTACGGGCGGGGCGACACCCTGGAACTGCGCGACATCCCGCTCAGCGCCGGGGTCGAAGTGGGCGACGAGATCGTCACCTCGGGCCTCGGCGGGCGCTTCCCGGCCGGTTTCCCGGTCGGCAGCATCACCGCGCTGCGCCCGGACGACACCCATGCCTTCCTGGTGGGCGAGCTCAAGCCCGCCGCCCAGCTCGACCGTGGCCGCGACGTCCTCCTGCTCAGGCCCGGGGCTGCCATTCACGTCCCGCCGAACCTGCAGCTCTCCGAAGCCGCCGGTGGCCCCGCGGCCACCACCCCGCCGGCCGCCACCCCGGTAGTGCCGGCCGCTGGCCGGCAGCCGCAGCCATCCCCCCCTGTAGTGCCGGCCGCTGGCCGGCAGCCGCAGCCATCCACCCCGACCCCGCCGGCCGCTCAGCCCACTGAAACGGGCGCACCGCCGCCGGAGGAACAGCGATGAGCCGCCTGCGCGACAAACCCTGGGTGCTGCCGGTCAGCCTGGTGCTGGCCCTGCTGCTGGGCCTGCTCCCGCTGCCGGCGCTGCTGCAGCCGCTGCGGCCGTACTGGCTGGCGCTGGTGCTGGCCTACTGGGTGATCGAAGCGCCCGACCGGGTTGGCCTGGGCATCGCCTTCGCCAGCGGCGTGGTCGCCGACCTGCTGTACGGCGGGGTGCTTGGCGAGCAGTCGCTGCGCCTGGTCATGCTGACCTTCATCCTGCAGCGCTTCCGCGCACGGATCCGCTTCTTCCCGATGTCCCAGCAGATGCTGGCCATCGGCGGGCTGCTGTTCAACGACCGCATCGTCAGCGCGGTGGTGCACATCGTGGTGGGCGAGCCGACCCTGCCGTGGTCGTACTGGTGGGCGCCGCTGCTGGGCATGGGGCTGTGGCCGCTGGTGTTCGTCCTGCTCGACGCCGTGCGCTTCGGACGTCGCGGGCGCTGACATGCACATGCGCCGCCAGGCCAAGAACCCCCATGCCGAAGCCGAGCAGTTCCGGCGCCGCGCCGCGCTGGGCTTCCTCGGCGTGCTGGTCTGCCTGATCGGGCTGGGGGCCTGGTACTTCAAGCTGCAGGTGCTCGACCACGACATCTACGCCACGCGCTCGGAAGCCAACCGGATCAAGCCACGTCCGGTGGTACCCGGGCGCGGGATGATCTACGACCGCAACGGCCGGCTGCTGGCCGAGAACGTGCCCGCGTTCCGGCTCGACATCACCCCGGACAAGGTCAAGGACATGGACGCCACCCTGGCCGGGCTGGCGGCGATCCTGGACCTGAGCCCGGAAGACATCGAGACCTTCAACAAGTCGCGCAAGGCGCGCCGCAGCTTCCTGCCGGTGACGCTCAAGCTGCGCGTCACCGACGAGGAAATGGCGCGCTTCGCGGTGGACCGCTGGCGGTTCCCGGGCGTGGAGCTGGAGCCCTACCTGACCCGGCGCTACCCCTACGGCGACCTGTTCGCGCACATCATCGGCTACGTCGGCCGCGTGGACGACAAGGACCTGGAGATGCTGGGCGAGGGCAATGCCGCGCTGACCCACATCGGCAAGTCCGGGCTGGAGCGCTATTACGAGGCGCAGCTGCGCGGCAAGGTCGGCTATGAGCAGGTTGAAACCAACGTGCAGGGCCGTGCGATCCGCACCATCGGCCGGGTCGCCGCGCAGTCCGGCAGCGATCTGCGGCTGTCGATCGACGCCGACCTGCAGCGCGCGATGGTGGCCGCCTTCGGCGACTTCGAAGGTGCGGCAGTGGCGATGGACCCGCGCACCGGTGAAGTGCTGGCGATGGTCAGCCTGCCGTCCTACGACCCCAACCTGTTCGTCAACGGCATTTCCCATGCCGACTTCAAAGCCCTCAACGACAACCCCTCGCGGCCGCAGTTCAACCGCCTGGTGCTGGGCGGCGTGGCGCCGGGTTCGACCATCAAGCCGCTGATCGGTCTGGCCGGCCTGGACAGCGGCGTGCGCAAGCCGGAAGACAGGATCCTGTCCACCGGCATGTTCTACCTGCCCGGCACCTCGCGCGGCTGGGGCGATGCCAACCGCGGCGGACACGGCTGGACCGACCTGCGCAAGTCGATCACCCAGTCGGTCAACACGTACTACTACCGGCTGGCGCTGGACATGGGCATCGAGCGCTTCGACCAGTACATGGGGTACTACGGCTTCGGTGCGCCCACCGGCATCGACCTGACCGGCGAGATCGGCGGCATCCTGCCCTCGCCGCAGAACAAGTACAAGGCGCGCAAGGAGCGCTGGTACCCGGGCGACACGGTCAACGTCAGCATCGGCCAGGGCGACTGGAAGGTCACCCCGCTGCAGCTGGTGCATGGGGTGGGCGGCATCGGCGACGGCCAGCTGCGCACGCCGCACCTGGTGATGCAGGAGCGCGACGGGTTCGACGCCGAGTGGACTGCCGTGGAAGCCGGCCCGACCAAGCCGATCAGCCCCAACGCCAGCAATCTGCAGGCGGTGCGCGAAGGCATGATGGGCACCATGCGCCCGGGCGGCAGCGGCGCGCGCGCGGCGGCCGGCGCGCCGTACACCATCGCCGGCAAGACCGGCACCGCGCAGGTGATCAGCCGCCGCGGCACTGCGGCCGTCAATCCCAAAAGCCTGCCGCTGCACCTGCGTCACCGGTCGCTGTTCGTCGGCTTCGCGCCGGCGGAAAACCCGGTGATCGCGCTGGCAATCGCGGTGGAAGGCGGCGGCTACGGCGGCTCGGCGGCTGCGCCGATCGCCCGCAAGCTGTTCGATGCCTGGCTGCTCGGCAAGATGCCCGATGGCCTGGAGCCGCTGGACAGCGAGCGCGGCACCACCGCGATCGGCATCACCGCGTTCGACGGCGGCGACGTCAACGTACGCCAGGCCGGCGATGCCGCTGCTGCGGCGCTGGAACTGCTGCCGGTGCAGGTGGGTGTGCCGGCCGCCCCCGAGCCTGCGCCGCTGCCCGCGCCGCTGCCGGGCGCACCGCCACCGCCTGCCGCCGCACCGCCCACCGCGCCGGAGCGCAGCCGATGAACGTGTTCCTGCGCTGGGCCACCGACATGGCGGTGCGCTTCGTCAGCACCCTGGACTGGGTGCTGTGCCTGGCCCTGACCGCGCTGATGCTGATCGGCCTGGCGGTGCTCAAGAGTGCCGGCGGCGATGGCCTGGTGTTCGCGCAGGGCGCGCGCTTCGTGGTCGGCCTGGCCGCGATGTGGGCGATCTCGAGGGTGCCGATCCTGCGTATCCGGTCGGCCACGCCGCTGATCTACGCGGTGTCGATGATCCCGCTGCTGGCGGTGTTCGTGCTCGGCACCGGCAAGTACGGGCGCCAATGGCTCGACCTGAAACTGTTCTACCTGCAGCCGGCCGAGCTGCTCAAGGTCAGCCTGCCGATGATGGTGGCCTGGTACCTGCACAAGATGCCGCTGCCGCCGCGCTTCTCAACGGTGATGGTCAGCGCGGTGATCATCGGTGTGCCGACCGGGCTGGTGATGCTGCAGCCGGACTTCGGTACCGGCGTGCTGATTGCCGCCAGTGGCGCGTTCGTGCTGCTGCTGGCCGGCCTGCCGTGGTGGTGGGTGGGCGTGGCGGTCGGCGGTGTTGCCGCGGCGGCGCCGGTGGCCTGGATCTGGCTGCTGCGGCCGTACCAGAAGGACCGCATCATGATGTTCCTGGACCCGGAGATGGACGCGCTCGGCGCGGGCTGGAACATCATCCAGTCCAAGATCGCGATCGGCTCGGGCGGCTTCGACGGCAAGGGCTGGGGGCAGGGCTCGCAGTCGCACCTGAACTTCATTCCCGAACAGACCACCGACTTTGCCTTCTCCGTGCTCAGCGAAGAATTCGGCTGGATCGGCGTGGCCGTGGTGCTGGCGCTGTACCTGGTGGTGATCGGGCGTTGTCTGTGGATCGCCAGCCAGTCGCGCGATTCCTACTCGCGCCTGCTGGCCGGTGCCACCGGCCTGGCGTTCTTCGTCTACGTGCTGGTCAACGGCGGGATGATCTCCGGCCTGCTGCCGGTGGTTGGCGTGCCGATGCCGCTGATCAGCTACGGCGGCACCTCGGCGGTATCGCTGCTGGCCGGCTTCGGCCTGGTGATGGCCGCGCGCGCCTACAACCCGGTACACGGCGGCTACGGCTGAGCGTTGCGGCGACCGCGCCATAGCGTTGCGGCGACCGCGCCATAGCGTGGATCGCACCCCGCGGGTGCACGCGTCGTCAACAATTCCCGAGAAAAGTGAGAAGTGGCGCACAGATACGATGCGACTTGATCCTGATCAATGGACTTGTCGCAATCGGCCTGCACAATGGCGGCCCGCCAGCAAAGACGCGTCGAGCCAAGCGATGCGCAGGGGAGTTTGGCGGGGAGCAGTTGACCTCATGGGCACATGGGGCGAGGCGCGCGCTGGGGAGATGCGCGCCGCGCCGGTGCCGACCTGGTCGGTTTGGCCGGTTGCGTCTGCGGGGATGGGGACGCAACCGGCAAGACCTTACGACCGGGTACCGGTCCAGATGAATGGGGAAGACCCGAACCCGCGAACCATCCGACGCCGCAATTCGTTGTGATTCATGGTGTTAGGGGTTTTAATTCATCCATGACCTGCTAACCTGCCTCGATGATTCGACGCACTCTGGCCTGCATGCTTACGCTCGGTTTGGTCGCCTGCGCGACCCAGCCGCCTTCCCCCGCCCCGTCGCCGCAGGCCTCGGGTGCTCCGAACAAGCCCGCTCACGGGCACAAGGGTCCGGCCGAAGCCGCGCCCGAAGCGGCCGCAGCGACCGCGCCGCCGGTGGACCTGACCCCGGTGCCGTTCGAGGTCGCACGCGCCAATTTCGTCCGCGATACCGCCGCCCGCTACGGCATTCCCGCCGCGCAGATCGAGGCCACCCTGGCCCAGGCGCAGATCCGCGATCCGATCATCGCCGCGATGTCGCGCCCGGCCGAGCGGGTCAAGCCGTGGAACGAGTACCGGCCGATGTTCATCAGCCAGGCGCGGATCGACGGCGGCCGGGCCTTCCTTGCCGAACACCGCGGCGAACTGATGCGGGTGCAGGAGCGCACCGGCGTGCCGGCAGAAGTGATCGTGGCGATCATCGGCGTAGAAACCAGCTATGGGCGCAACACCGGCAGCTACCGGGTGCTCGACGCGCTGTACACGCTGGCGTTCAAGTATCCGCGCAGCGGCGACCCGGCCAAGCTCGAGCGCGAAGTGCGCCGCGAGCTGTTCTTCCGCGACGAACTGGCGCGCCTGTTCGCGCTCACCCGCGATGAAAAGCTGGACATCCTCTCGATCAAGGGCAGCTATGCCGGTGCGATGGGCATGGGCCAGTTCATGCCGTCCAGCTACCTGGACTATGCGGTGGACGGCAACGGCGATGGCCGCCGCGACCTGTTCAACAGCTACGACGACGTGTTCTCTTCGATCGCCAATTACTTCGTGAAGAAGGGCGGCTGGGTGCGTGGCGGTCCGGTCGCCGTTCCGGCCACCCTGCAGGCCGGGCGCGAGCCGTTCGATCCCACCGACTGGACCCCGACCTGGACCCTGTCCGATCTGGCCCAGCGTGGTTATCAGCCCAGCATGCCGGTCGGCGCGGGCCTGACCGCAACGCCGATCACGCTGGAAGCCAGCACCGGCAAGCAGTACTGGCTGGGCTTCCAGAACTACTACGCGATCACCCGTTACAACCTCTCGAAAATGTATGCGATGGCCGTGTACCAGCTTTCCCAGGCCATCGCCGGACAGGAGCTGCCGCCGGCATGAACGCAACCGCACGCTTCAGATGGCTGATCCCGGGGATGTTGATACTGGCGCTCGCCGCCTGCAGCAGTGCGCCGAAGAAGCCGGCCGCCGGCATCGGTGGCGGCAAGCCGGCCGGAACGGTGGTGCAGGGCAAGGGCAAGGGCGCGCGTCCGGCGCATTGCCCGGACGGCTCGCCGTATGCGGCGGCCGCCGAGGATCCGTCGACGCGCGGGGACTACCGCGCCGGTGGCCTGTACAAGCCCGGCGTCAATGACAGCACGCCCACCTACATTCCCAATGTGGCCTGCATTCCCGAGCCGGACGTGGTCGACCTGCCGCGCTCGCCGGTGGGCAACAAATCGCCGTACGTGGTGCTGGGCAAGCAGTACGAGGTGATGGACAAGACCGGCGGCTATGCCGAGAAGGGCACCGCCTCGTACTACGGCGCCAAGTTCCACGGGCGCCTGACCTCCAACCGCGAGGTGTACGACATGTACGCGTTCACCGCCGCGCACAAGACGCTGCCGCTGCCGAGCTTCGCGCGGGTGACCAACCTGGACAACGGCGAGTCGGTGATTGTGCGGGTCAACGATCGCGGCCCGTTCCATGACGGCCGGGTCATCGACCTCAGCTACGCGGCCGCCGTGCGCCTGGGCATCACCCAGCGCGGCACCGGCAACGTGGAGGTGCGCGCGCTGAGCCCGGGCCAGGACAACCTGCTGGCATCGGCCGACAAGCCGTCGCGGCGCGAGCGCCGCGAGGCCGCCACGGCGGCCAAGGCGAGCGAGATGGACGCGCTGGTCGGCAAGCTGCCGGCGGCGGCGGCCACCGCCCGCACGCCCCCCAAGGCCGGTGCCGAGGCCTACCGCTACCGCGTCGCCGACAGCGCCAAGCCGGGCAACGCGGACAATTTCGATGCCTGGATGCGCGACAACGGCGTGCGCGTGGCCACCGGCAAGCCGGCCGCCACCCAGGCTGCACCGACCGACAGCGCGCCGGTGAGTGTGGCCGCGCTGCCGGCCGCCGCCCCCCGGGCACCGACCCCCGTGGCCGCCGCACCGGCACGCCCGGCCGCCGGCGCCAGCCTGCCGCAGCAGGTGCTGGGCAGCGTGCTGCTGCAGGTAGCCAGCTTCGCCAGCCGCGACAACGCCACGCGCGCGCTGGGCCAGCTGTCCTCGGCAGGCATCGCCGGGGCCAGCATCAGCGACATCGTCAGCGGCGGCCGCACCCTGTGGCGCCTGCGGGTGCCGGCGCCGGACCATGCCAGTGCCTCGGAACTTGCCGGCCGCATTGCCGGTCTGGGCTTCGGGGCGCCGCAGATCGTCAAGGACTGACCTTCACGCCCGGCACGCGGTCTGCACCGCGTGCCAACGCTCCGTGGGCCTACAATGCCCGTTCTCCTTCCATCTCCCCTTGGCGCCCTCCAGGAGCTTGCTGTCCGATGAAATTCCGCTTTGCCGCCGTTGCCATGACCACGACCCTGTTCGTGGGCCTGGTTTCCGCCCAGACCCCCCTGCCGACCCCGGCGCCGACGCCCGCACCTGCTGCGACCGCCCCGGCGACGGTAGCCACGCCGCCGGCCCCCGTGCCGAGCGTTTCCAAGGCCTGGGTGCTGATGGATTACGCCACCGGGCAGGTGCTGGCCGGTGAAAACGCGAACGTGCAGTTGGCCCCGGCCAGCATCACCAAGGTGATGACCTCGTACGTCATTGCCGCCGAGGTCAAGAACGGCAAGGTCCGTCCCGACGACCAGGTGATGATGAGCGAGCGCGCCTGGCGCGAAGGTGGCGCCGGGACCGACGGCAGCTACAGCGGCTTCCCGGTCAACCAGACCGCGCGTCTGGAAGACATGGAAAAGGGCATGGCGATCCAGTCCGGCAACGATGCCGCGATCGCCCTGGCCGAGCACGTGGCCGGCAGCGAAGAAGCCTTCGCATCGCTGATGAACAGCTACGCGGCCAAGATCGGGATGAAGGATTCGCACTTCGTCAACGCGCACGGCCTGAGCGCGCCGGGCCACCACACCACCGCCTACGACCTGGCACTGCTGGGCCGCGCGATGGTGCGCGACTACCCGGAGACCTACGCCTACAACAAGGTGAAGGAATTCACCGTGGGCAACATCACCCAGCCCAACCGCAACCTGCTGCTGTGGCGCGACCAGAGCGTGGACGGGATCAAGACCGGCCACACCTCCGAAGCGGGCTACTGCCTGATGAGTTCGGCACAGCGTGGCGATCAGCGTCTGATCGCGGTGGTGCTGGGCGGCAGTTCGGAGAAGCAGCGCGCCGACGACAGCCTGGCGCTGTTGAACTGGGGCTTCCGCTTCTTCGAAACGCACCGCATGTATGAGCCCGGCAAGGTCGTGGCCGAGCACAAGGTGTGGAAGGGCAAGGCCGACAACGTGCAGCTGGGCGTGGCCCAGCCGCTGCTGGTGAGCGTGCCGCGCGGCCGCTACAACGACCTGAAGCCGAGCATCGACGTGCCCAAGACGCTGGAGGCGCCGTTCACCGCGGGCCAGCCGATCGGCACGCTGAAGGTGATGCTGGACGGCAAGGTGGTCGCGCAGGCGCCGCTGGTGGCCGTGGCAGCGGTGGAAGAAGCCGGCTTCTTCAAGCGCCTGTGGGACAGCTTCTGGATGTGGTGGGAATCGGAATGACGCAGTAGCGCCGACCGTGGGTCGGCTGCAGGAAAAAAAAGACCGGCGGAAGCCGGTCTTTTTTTGTGCCGACCAGCGGTCGGCACCTGCCCATGTGGTTTGCCGACCAGCGGTCGGTACCTGCCGCTGTGGCGCGCCTTACAGCGAGCGGCTGATGGTGAAGCTGCCGAACACCGGCGCTTCCTTCTGGCCGTCGAACTCGCGGGTGCTGTGGTAGCGGGCGAGGGCGAACTTCCAGCGGCCGCGCATGATCGCCAGGCCGTAGCCGAGCTGGCCGACCACGTGGCGCTTGTCCACGCTGTGGCTGTTGCGGAAGGTGTTGCCATCCAGGGTGATGTCGCGGATCACCCAGGCCACGTCGCTGGTGCCGAACAGGTGCCAGGACCAGCCGCTGGGCTTGCCGCCGCGGGTGGGGGCGGTGTTCTCGCCGGCCGGGCGCAGCGGGGTGCTGCCGAAGTCGTCGGGCAGCTTCCAGCCGAAGCGCACTTCGGCACCGCCATTGAGGTGCGTGGCCAGGTTGCCCACCGCGCCGCCGTAGTGGCTGATGGCATCCCAGCCCCAGCCGCCGGCGTTGAGGCTGGCATCGCCCGGCCAGCGGCGCATGCGCTCGTGGGTAAGCATGAACACCGGTTCGTTGTGCAGCTGGTTGTCCCAGCCCTGGAACTTCTCGTCGCCGAGCAGCTCGTGCACCGCGTTCTGCACCTGCTCGCCCTGCGCCCACGGCCCGACCACGCCCAGCGAGAGCTGGGTGGTCTGCAGGCGGTCGCCGCGGCGGGCGTTGTAGCCGAAGCTGGCGATCAGCACGCCGGCATAGGGGCGGTCGTCTTCGATGAGATCCTTCCGGGTGAAATCGGTCGGGGTGAAGATGCCCTGGGCGAGGCTGAAGATCATGTTCTGCTGCTCGAACTCGCCGGGATGCAGCGATTCGAGGTGCTGGTTCACCCAGCGCGCCATGCGCGGCAGGCAGGGGTCGTCGGTGTAGTCGACCAGGTTCGGCGAAACCAGGGTCAACTGGGCGCCGTTGGTATAGCCCTGGTCCTGGTCCTTGCCGCCGAACAGATCGTTGTCGACGCGGAAATTGACCTGCGGCGGGTGCTCGCGCATCGCGTCGGGTCCGCACGCGGGGGCGGCATGCGCGGCAAAGGAGACGGTGGAGGCCAGAAGGCCGGACAAGGCGAGGGCTGCGGCGGTGCGTTTGGGGTGTGCGGGCATGGGCGAGCTGCTTTTTTCTGTCGTCTTTTGCGGAGATACGGTACAGCCAGCGGTGGGCGGGATCGACTACGCGATCGTCACCGGTCTGTTGCGAAACGCAGGGCGTCCCCGTCGCGGCCACGCCTGCAGTCGGCATCGGGGGGCATGGGGCGACCCTGACCGCATCTGCGAGTCAGCTCCCGTTGTGGTTGGCAGGCCTTTGCCATATTCTCCGCCCCGTGGCGTCAGGGGACGCCATCAATGGACTCGAGTCTGCGCAGGCAGGCCCTTTCTCAACCCACGGATCGCGCTTGGCCGGCAACGGGAGCGCTGGATGAAACAGATGACCAAATCGCATTCGCTCGCCCACCTGCTGGCTTGCGCCACGCTGGGCGCAGGACTGATGGCCGTCAGCACGCCGGCGTCGGCCGGTCTGCGCGACGCCTTCGGCAGCCGCGCCTCCGCCCAGGAGCAGAGCAAGAACGGCCAGGCGGAGATTCCGGTATGCAGCAAGCCGCTCGGCACCATCGCGGTGATCGAGCCGGAGGACGTGGTGAACTGGTGGAGCGGCGAGCAGCTGCCGGCCCCGTCCCGCCTGATCAAGGTGTTCGTCAGCAAGTCCAAGTGCTTCACGCTGGTGGACCGAGGCGTGGGCCTCGCCGCTTCCCAGGCCGAGCGCGCCCTGGCCGCCGACGGTGAGCTGCGTGGCCGCTCCAACATCGGCAAGGGCCAGATGCGGGCCGCCGACTACGTGCTGATTCCCGACCTGATCTCGCAGAACAGCGATGCCGGCGGCAATGCCATCGGTGGCCTGATCAGTGGCCTGGTGGGGAGCAAGGCCGGTTCGGTGGCCAGCGGCCTCAACCTGCGCAGCAAGACCGCCAACGTGACCTTGAGCCTGACCGATGTGCGGTCCTCCGAACAGGTGGCCGTGGTCGAAGGCAACTCCAAGAAGACCGACCTGAGCTGGGGTGCCCGCGGCAGCCTGTTCGGGGGTGGCGGTCTGGGCGGCATGGGCGTGGGCGGTTACGCCAACACCGAAATCGGCCAGGTGATCACGCTGGCCTACCTGCAGGCCTACACCAACCTGGTGGGCGAGCTCGGTGGCCTGTCCGGCAACCCGGCCGCGTCCAATGTCAGCCAGGCCGTGACCATGCTCAAGCCGGGCCGCCTGCTGGCCAATGCCAAGGGCACCGGTGCGGCCGTGCGCTCGCTGGAGCCGGGCATGCTGCTGTATCCCACCGGCGTCAAGGAAGGCGCGATGTGGGAAGTGGAAGACGAAATGGGCAACAAGGGCTGGGTCAACGCCACCCTGATGGAACTGGCCCGTTGATCGGGCAGGGAGGTGGCGGCTGACCGGCCGTCACCTTCACGCCGCCTCTTGGGTTTGGTGCCCGGCGACCCGATAATGGGCGCATGGAGATCAAGTCTGACAACCCCGACCACGGCTTCCAGTTCCCCGGCCAGTTTGAACTCAGCGCCATGGGCGCGGCTGGCAAGGAGCTGGAACGCGAACTGCCGCGCCTGCTTGAGCTGGCCGGTCTTGAAGTACTGACCGAGCGGGTCAGCTGGAAACACTCGTCCAACGGCAAGTATGTGTCGGTGCGGCTGGTGTTCAAGGCCGACAACCGCGAGCAGTACGACGCCGCCCACACCGCCCTGCGCGATCACCCGGAAGTGAAGTGGACGCTGTAGGCGCCTGCTCCACCGCGTCTGCCCCGGGCACCCGGGCAGCGCAGCCGGCATGGGTGCGCGACCTCGGCCGCCAGCCCTACGCGCCGGTCTGGCATGCAATGCAGCGTTTCACCGATGCCCGTACCGACGACACGCCCGACGAGCTCTGGGTGGTCGAGCACGACCCGGTGTTCACCCTGGGCCAGGCGGGCAAGGACGAGCACGTGCTCGCCCCCGGCGATATCCCCGTGCTGCATGTGGACCGCGGCGGCCAGGTGACCTACCACGGTCCCGGCCAGCTGGTGGTGTACCCGCTGCTGCAGCTGCGGCGGCTGGGCATCGGCGTGCGCGACTACGTCTGCCGGATCGAGCAGGCGATCATCGACACGCTGGACGAATGGAATATCGGCGCTGAACGGCTGGATGGTGCGCCGGGCGTCTATGTCGGCGGGGCCAAGGTCGCCGCGCTGGGCATCCGGGTCCGCCGTGGCTGCACATTCCACGGGCTGTCCTTCAACGTGGCGATGGACCTGGAGCCGTTCCGCCGCATCAACCCCTGCGGCTATCAAGGGCTGCAGGTGACCTCGGTGATAGACTTGGGGGGACCGTCCGGCATGGCGGCCGTCACGCCGGTACTGCTGGGCCATCTGGCCCGCCAGTTCGGCCTGGACCTCCAGCCCGCCACCGAATTGCCCGATCTGACAGACGCGGCCTGAGCGCCGCCGACCAAGGCCATGACTGAAACCACCGCTCGCATCATTCCCCTGCAGGTCGTGCAGGGCGACACGCCGTCCGCCGCGCCGTTGCAGGCCGGGGTCAAACAGCTGGGCGGTGACAAGATCGGCCGCTCGCCGGTGCAGTTCGCCGACGCGCCGGTGCTGCGCAAGCCGTCGTGGATCCGGGTACGGATTCCGTCGGGCAACGCGGTGCAGACGCTGAAGGCCAAGCTGCGCGAGAACCGTCTGGTGACGGTCTGCGAGGAGGCCAGCTGCCCCAACATCCACGAGTGCTTCAGCCACGGCACGGCGACGTTCATGATCCTGGGCGAGGTCTGCACGCGTCGCTGCTCGTTCTGCGATGTGGCACACGGCCGGCCGAAGCCGCCCGATGCCAATGAGCCGGCCAGCCTGGCGCAGACCGTGGCCGACATGGGCCTGAAGTATGTGGTGGTGACCAGCGTGGACCGCGACGATCTGCGCGACGGCGGTGCCCAGCACTTTGCCGACTGCATCGGCGCCATCCGGGCGACGTCGCCGAACACGCGGATCGAGGTGCTGACGCCGGACTTCCGCGGCAAGGGCCGCATGGAGCGGGCGCTGGACATCCTGGCGACCAACCCGCCGGATGTGTTCAACCACAACATCGAAACCGTGCCGGACCTGTATCGCAACGTGCGCCCGGGTGCGGATTACCAGTGGTCGCTGACGCTGCTGAAGAACTTCAAGGCGCAGCATCCGTCCATCGCCACCAAGTCCGGCATCATGCTGGGCCTGGGCGAGGACCTGGACCAGGTGCGCGCGACGATGCGCGACCTGCGTGCCCACGACGTGGACATGATCACGATCGGCCAGTACCTGCAGCCGACGGCGCACCACCACCCGGTGCTGCGTTACTGGACGCCGGAGGACTACAAGGCGCTCGAGGTCTACGGCTACGAGCTGGGCTTCAGCCATGTGGCGTCCGGCCCGATGGTGCGTTCGTCCTACCACGCCGACGTGCAGGCCAAGGGCGCCGGCGTCGCCTGACCGCCGACGCCGGGCAACCCCTCGATTGACGGGGGTGTGGCGTCTCCCGGCCATCGGCTGGCCGGGGACGGCCATTCACAATTTGCTACAGGGGCCGGTTTAGGCTGGAAATCCCTGTTGCGCCGGGTGGATGACAAACCTCGCAACTTTCGGCACTGTCGTGTGGTCTGATCCGCACGCAGTCTTCTCCTTGGCAAGGTGCCACGAGCTCGTCCATGAAATTCAAAGCCCCCGCATTCCTGTTGGCCCTGGCGCTCACCGCGCCGCTGGCGCTGGCCGCATACGCCGATTCGCCGGCGCTGCCGTCGGCGGCCACCGCCGACCAGGCGACCACCTCCAAGCTGGTCTATGGACTGTTGTCGGACAGCCGCTACGCCTACCGGCCGCGCGCGTTGGATACGGCCACCTCCAAGGACGTGTTCAAGCGCTATCTGGAAGCCCTGGATGGCAGCAAGCAGTTCTTCACCCAGGCCGACGTCACCCGCTTTGCACCGTTCGAGGCGAACATCGCCACGGCGATCCGCGGCGGCGAGCTGGAGCCGGCGTTCCAGGTGTTCGCGGTGTACAAGCAGCGCGTCGGCGAACGCGTGGCGTATGCACGCAAGGTGCTCAAGCAGGATTTCGACTTCAGCACCCAGGATCGCTTCGAGTACGACCGCAAGGACGTGCCGTGGGCGGCCAGTGATGCCGAGCTGGACGAACTGTGGCGCAAGTCGGTCAAGAACGACTGGCTGCGGCTGAAGCTGGCCGGCAAGCCGGCCGCCGAGATCCGCAAGACGCTGGACAAGCGCTACGCCACGCTGGAAAAGTCGGTCAATGAGTTGAAGGGCGAGGACGTGTTCCAGTTCTTCCTCAATTCCTACACCAGCGCGGTCGATCCGCACACCGATTACTTCACTCCGCGCACGGCCGAGAACTTCAACCAGGCCATGTCGCTGTCGCTGGAAGGCATCGGCGCGCAGCTGCAGCGGCAGGACGACATGGTGGTGATCCGCGAGATCATCGCCGGTGGCCCGGCCGCGGTGAACGGCACGCTCAAGCCGGGCGACCGCATCGTCGGCGTCGGCCAGGGCAAGTCCGGTCCGCTGGAAGATGTGATCGGCTGGCGCATCGATGACGTGGTGGCCAAGATCCGCGGCAAGAAGGATACCCAGGTGCGCCTGGAGTTCATTCCGGCCGAAGAGGGCGTCGACGGCAAGCATCACACCCTGGTGCTGACCCGCCAGAAGGTGCGCCTGGCCGAGCAGGCCGCCAAGGGCGAGACGCTGACCATCCCCGGCAACGACGGTGAGCCCGCCCGCAAGGTCGGTGTGATCAAGCTGCCGACCTTCTACCAGGACTTCGAAGGCCGCCGCCGCAACGCGGCCGACTACGCCTCGGCCACCCGCGACGTGGCCAAGCTGCTGGCCGGCTTCAAGGCCGACAAGCTCGACGGCGTGGTGCTGGACCTGCGCAACAACGGCGGCGGTTCGCTGGATGAAGCGATCGAACTGACCGGCCTGTTCATCGAGCAGGGCCCGGTGGTGCAGGTGCGCGAATCCGGTGGCCGCGTCACGGTTAACAGCGACCGCAGCGAAGCGGTGGCCTGGGACGGCCCGCTGGCGGTGCTGATCAACCGCGGGTCGGCCTCGGCATCGGAGATTTTCGCCGGCGCCATCCAGGACTATGGTCGTGGCCTGGTGATCGGCGAGACCACCTTCGGCAAGGGCACGGTGCAGAACATCGTGGACCTGGACCGTTGGCCGAGCGGGGAAACCCAGCGCTTCGGGCAGGTCAAGCTGACCATCGCGCAGTTCTTCCGTGTCAGCGGCAGCAGCACCCAGCACAAGGGTGTGGTGCCGGACCTGGCCTTCCCGGCCAGCGTGGATGCCAGCGAGTACGGCGAAAGCACCTACGACAACGCCCTGCCGTGGACCCGCATCGCCGCCGTGCCGCACACCCAGTACGGCAATTTCGGCCCGCTGCTGCCCAAGCTGGAAACCCGCCATGCCGCGCGCATCGCCGCCGACAAGGAATTCCAGTGGTGGAACGAGGACGTGGCGCAGTTCCGCGCCGAGGCCGCCAAGAAGTATGTGTCGCTCAATGAAGGCGAGCGTCGTGCCGAACGCGAGAAGCAGGAAGCCCAGCGCAAGCAGCGCCAGGCCATCCGCAAGGAACTGGGCCTGGACCTGGACCCGCTGGCCGACGACAGCAACGATGACGGCCTGACCGGCAACGAGCGCGACATCGTCAAGGATGCCGCCCGCGAGAAGGCCGCCGAGAAGCGTCCGGACCCGCTGCTGCGCGAGTCAGCGTCGATCCTGGCCGACGCGGTGAACCTGCTGGAAGCCGACCGTCCGCTGTCGGCGCAGGTGTTGCCGCAGTCCACCGCGGCAGGCCGCTGGGCCGACTGACCGCGAAAGTCGCCCGTAAAGGCCGACCGTAGAGCCGACTGTAGAGCCGACTTCTAGTCGGCTGCTCTCCGGCCAGCCACCGATTTACCCACCCCGCCCGCGCCGTGCGCGCAAGCCGACCAACGGTCGGCTCTACCAAGGGGCAAGCCGACCAACGGTCGGCTCTACCAGGGCGCAAGCCGACCAACGGTCGGCTCTACCGGGGCGCAAGCCGACCAGCGGTCGGCGCTACCGCGGTGAATGGCGGCGCAACGCGGGGGCTGTCGCGCGCGGTGTAAACCTGGCGCTTACGCGGGCAGGACTATGCTGGGGCGAGTCTGATCCTGCAGGAGCGTCCATGCGGCTGTACCACGCACTTCCGGCCGGCCTGCTGGCCGCGTCCGTCCTGACCGCCTGCGGTGGCCGCGCCGCCGACAGCACCGTGCTCCGCGAATCCTTCGATTCCGGCGATACCTATTCGCGCAGCGTACCTGGCGACCCGGGGCATGCCTGCGAAGCGGCACGCCGCACGCTGCTCAGCCAGGGCTATGCGATCGCCCGGGCCGGCAGCGATGCCGTGGAAGGCAACAAGAACTTCCAGCCCCGCGAAGACGAACACGAGCAGCTGGTGCTGCGTATTTCCTGTGCGCCGCGCGGCGACCAGGCGCTGGTGTTCGTCAGTGCCGTGCAGGACCGCTACGCGCTGAAAAAAAGCCCCACCTCGGCCAGCGTCGGCGTGGGTGCCATCGGCTCGGTGTCGCTGCCGTTCGGCAGCAACGACGACTCGCTGGTGAAGGTGACCAGCAGCACGGTGCAGGACGCCGATTTCTACAAGCGCTTCTTCGACCGCCTGCAGCAGTACCTGCCTGCGGCAGCGGCCGCGCCCCCGCCGGCCCCGGTCGAGCCGGTGCCGGCACCGCGTCCTGCGGCGCCCCCCACCCCCGAACCGGCGCCATCGCTGGTGCCGGCAGCGGAGATTCCGGCGGACGCGGGCTGAGTCGGATGCGCAGGCGCGCGATGCTGCGGGGGGCACTGCTGGTGGGTCTGCTGGGGCCGGCGTTGGCGTCCGGTCAGCCAGGCGGCTGCGCGCAGGCGCTGTTGACCGAGCTGGGGTGGCGGATCGAGACGGCCGACATTGCCGCTCCCGTCGTGCACGGTGGCCCGGTCTGCGAGCGTGCCGACCTCGCCCAGGCGCAGGCGGCCGGCGACCTGCGCGTGCAGCTGCCCGCGCGCTGGAGCGAGGACCAGCGCGGCGGCTTTCTGCGTGAACTGTTCGACGATCCGGCCACGGTCTGCGCGTATGCGTTTCCGCTGGGGCAGGCCGCCCGACGTGCCGCCACCCACCTGGAGGCCAACGACGGCTTCCGCTTCTCTGCGCTGCAGCTGGGCTGGATCGGCTTCGGCGCGCGTGGCGCGCAGGCACAGGGATGGGAGGGGTTCCGCAGCTTCGGGCGCGGCTACCAGCCGGCCGCCGGCAACAGCGCGGCGCTGCAGGCGTTCTACAGCGGCCGCGTACGCGCCGAATGCGGGGTAGGGCGCCAGGTTGCCCAACTGGCCACCCAGCGTGAGCTGTACGGCGATGCCGCCTTCGATGCCGAGTTCGCGCCGGGCGAGCTGTCCATCGGCACCTTCCTGACCCTGCACGACACCGACAGCATCCTGCTCGGCCGCCATGCCGGCCGCTTCCTTGCCGACGGCAAGGCGCGCCTGACCGCGCAGCGCGGGCGGCAGGCATTCGTCGGCGCACCGGGATTCATCGAACACGTGTTCGACCGCCAGTACCTGGACGACATCAACAACCAGGCCGAGAACTTCGTGGTGGTGGACGTGGGCGATGCGGCGGCGCGTGCGCTGCGCGCGCACGGCGGCTTTGCCCACTACGACGCGGTCAACCGGCGCATCTGGACGCTGGCCACACAGCTGCCCGGTCCCGGTCCACGCCGCTTCGAACGGCTGCTGATCGAGCGTGACCCGATCGCGCGGCGCGAGGTGCCGGCCGACAAGCGGGCGCTTCTGGCTGAACTGGACGACCTGCTGGACGATCCGTTCTACCGGGAGTTCCTGATTTATGTGCACCCACGCGGTATACGTCCCATCGGGTATCACGTGGCCCGCCTGCTCGACCGCAACCCGCGTACGCCGTTTGCGATCGAACTGGGGCTGCACAATCTGCATACCACGCTGTACCGGCGCTGGATCGACGCACGCCTGCGGCAGTGCGCGGCCACGGCGCCGGTTTCCCTGACGAATTCGCAAGCTGAGCAAAGGTGATCGATGGACATTGCAATGATTGGACTGGGGCGCATGGGCGCCAACATGGCCGAACGGCTGCATCGCGGCGGGCATCGCGTGATCGGCGTGGACCCCGGTGAAGGCGCGCGTGCCAGTGCGGCCGCACGCGGTTTCGAGGTCAGCGCGTCGGTCGCCGATGCGCTGGCCGCGTTGCCGGTGCCGCGCGTGGTATGGCTGATGGTGCCGGCCGGCGAGGTGGTGGACCAGACGCTGGCGGCGCTCGCCCCGCACCTGGCCGAAGGCGATGTGGTCATCGACGGCGGCAACTCGTACTACAAGGATTCCATGCGCCGCGCCACGCAGCTGCTGGCCGATGATGTGACCTACCTGGACTGCGGCACCAGCGGCGGCGTGTGGGGCCTGCAGGAAGGCTACAGCCTGATGATCGGCGGCGATGCGGCCGCCGTGGAGCGGGTCGGCGCGATCTTCCGCACCCTCGCACCGGCCGCCGACCGCGGCTGGGCGCACGTCGGGCCCAGCGGTGCAGGTCACTTCTGCAAGATGGTCCACAACGGCATCGAGTACGGAATGATGCAGGCCTACGCCGAGGGCTTCGCGCTGATGCAGCACAAGACCGAGTTCAACCTGGACCTGGCCGAGGTCGCCCGCGCGTGGCAGCACGGCAGCGTGGTGCGTTCGTGGCTGCTGGACCTGAGCGCCGATGCCCTGGGCCGCAATCCGCAGCTTGACGGCATCGCGCCGTACGTGGAGGACTCCGGCGAAGGCCGCTGGACGGTGGCCGAGGCGATCGATCTGGACGTGCCGGCGCCGGTGATCACGCTGTCGCTGCTGGAGCGTCTGCGTTCACGTGAGAAGAACTCCTTCAGCGATCGCCTGCTGGCGGCGATGCGCAACGAGTTCGGTGGCCACGCGATCCATCCCAAGGGCTGAGCCGGCGGCTCAGTCCAGGGCGATGCGCGCGCCGCAGGCCGCGCTGCGCTGGCCGGCGTCGAGCAGGCGCATCACCTGCAGTACCTGCGCGGCGCTGACCGGCGGCTCGCCCTGGCCCTGTATCGCGTCGCGGAAGGCGGCGTAGCAGGCACGGTAGTCGCCCGGCACGTTGTCCACGCTGCTGCGGTGCGCCTGGCCTTCGGCATCGACCACCACACGGTGCCCGTGCACCGGGTCGATGCCCCAGCCCGGCGCACCAGGCGCGATGCCGCGGCGAAGCTGGTCTTCCTGCACATCGCGCCCCTCCTTGAGCCAGCTGCCGGCGCTGCCATGCACGGCAAAGCGCGGCGTGCCTGCCGCCACCAGCGAGCCGGCGTGCAGGATCGCGCGGTGGCGCGGGTAATACAGCACGGCATGGACGTAGTCGTCGCTGCGCGCGTGCTCGCGCTGTGCCATCAGATCCACGCTGATCGCCTGCGGCCAGCCGAACAGCTGCAGCATCTGGTCGAGCAGGTGCGGGCCCAGATCCATCCACAACCCGGCACCGGGGCCATCGCCTTCGCGCCAGCGGTCGCGTACCTGCGGCCGGTAGCGGTCGAAGTGCGAGTGGCACTCGGCAATCTCACCGAGGTGGCCATCGGCCACCTGCTGGCGCAGGGTCAGGAAATCGGCGTCGTAGCGGCGGTTGTGGAACGCGGTGATCACGCGCTCGGCGGCGGCGCCTGCCTGCAGCATGGCGTCGGCTTCGTCCACCGACAGTGCGAACGGCTTGTCCACCAGTACATGTTTGCCCGCGGCCAGCGCCGCATGCGCCAGGTCGGCGTGGGTGTCGTTGGGTGTGGCGATCACCACCGCGTCGACGGCAGGATCGTCGAGGAGCTGCTGCGGATCGGCGCAGATGCGCACGTCGGTGAACTCGCGCAGCAGATGGTCACGCTGCGAACTGGCGATGCCGTGCAGCACCAGGCCGGGCGTGTGCCGGATCAACGGTGCATGGAACACGCGACCGGCCAGTCCGTAGCCGATCAAGCCGACATTCAACGCGGTGGCCATGTCGTACTCCACGAGGCAGGGGGAATGCAGAGCGTACCGGCTGCGCATGACGCACGGAAATCTGAACGGTGGTGCAGGAAGCTGAGCGGTTCACGGCAGCGTTATGCGGCAGCGACGTGCTGCATACGGCCCTGCACCGACACTGGGATCACCAACCCGCAGGAGACATCCGAGATGACCCTTACTACCCGTAATCTGCTTGCTGCTTCGCTGGCCTTCGGTATGGTGCTGGGCACGTCTTCGGTCATGGCCAAGACCCCGCCCAAGAGCACCGACGCGGCGGCGATGACCCATGCCGATACCCATGACTCCGCCGAACCGGTGACCGACAGCTGGATCACCACCAAGGTCAAGACCGACCTGCTGACCAGCAAGAACGTACCGGGCACCGAAGTGAAGGTGGAGACCGTCAATGGGGTGGTGACCCTGACCGGCACCGTGGCCAGCCAGGCCGAGCATGACAAGGCCGTCCGCGTGACCCAGGGCATCAAGGGCGTCAAGCGCGTGGATGCCAGCGGCCTGAAGGTGGCGGCTGCCCGCTAAACGCGGCCCGCACATCGCCGCACCCGAGGGGCGCGCCATCCGGCGCGCCCTTTTTTACGCGTTCATCAAACCGGGCCCGCCGCCGTATTCACACATGGGCTGGGGTATATTGGCCGTTCCGCCACCGCAGGTGTGGCGCGCTTGACGGCCTGCCGCGGGTGCGCATGGCCGGTCACGGCACAGTGAGCTGACGAGGGACTATGGCACTGGTTTTCAGTGATGAAATCTGGGATCGCTGGCGTTTGCCGGCACTGGGACTGGCGGCGATCGCCATTATCGTGGTGCCGTGGCTGACCCTGCGCAAGCTGGAGCAGGAAAACGCCAACGCCATGAAGTGGGTGAGCCATACCCAGGAAGTGGGCGTGGCGCTGTACCAGCTGCAGGCCGACGTGCGCGATGTGGAGTCGGCCGCGCTGACCATGTCCAAGGGCATCGACGCGCCCGGGCTGCGCGAACGCCTGGCCCAGGCCAACGACATTCCGACCCGGTTGTCCAAGCTGGCGGTGCTGACCCAGGACAACCCCGACCAGCTGGTGCGCATCGGCCGCATCGAGTCGATGCTGGAGCGGCGCATGGAGCTGGCCAAACAGCTGGCGCGCTCTTCGCCCACCTCCGACCAGCGTCAGCTGGTGCAGGACATGACCACCCGCTACCCGATCCGCAACCTGGTCGAGGAGCTGCAGAAACACGAGGAGCACCTGCTCGCCCAGCGGACCGAAAACCTCGCCAGGCAGCAGCGGCAGAGCGACATCGTCTCGTGGAGCGCGCTGCTCGTGCAGCTGCTGCTGCTGGGCCTGGTGCTGTGGCTGCTGCACCGCCAGATCGGCCACCGTGTCAATGCCGAACGGCAGTCGCTGCGCTCGGCCGCGCGCGCGGCCTCGGTGCTGCATACGGTGCGCGAACCGATCGTACTGCTGGACCGCCAGCTGCGCGTGCAGATGCACAACCCGGCCTTCGCCGAGCTGTACGGCCTGGACGAGGCCGAATCGTCCGACGGCATGGCACTGGACAGCGTCGGCGATGGCGCCTGGCAGGACGCGGTGGTGCGCCAGCGCCTGACCGACGTGCTGGTGCGTGGCCGCGAGCTGTGGGATTACGAACACGAGCAGCGCACCGCCGACGACGTGTCGCGCACGATGCTGATCAACGCGCGGCGCATGCCGCTGCCGGACAAGGACGACGAAGTGGTGCTGATGACCGTCAGCGACGTCACCGTGCAGCGTGCCGTGCAGCAGCGCGTTGAAGAGCTGAACCGCCAGCTGGAAGGCAAGGTCGAGCAGGTGTCGGAGGTCAATCGCGAACTGGAAGCATTCAGCTATTCGGTCTCGCACGATCTGCGCGCGCCGCTGCGGCATGTGGCCGGCTTCTCCGACAAGCTCACCCGCCACCTGGGCGACCAGGCCGACGAGAAGAGCCAGCACTACCTCGGGGTCATTTCCAACTCGGCACGGCGCATGGCCGCGTTGATCGACGACCTGCTGGTCTACTCGCGGCTGGGCCGGGCGGCGATGCGCCTGCAGGCGGTGGACATGCAGTCGCTGGTGGCCGATACCCGCTCGATGCTGGACGCCAACCTGCAGAGCGAGTCCGAGGCCAGCGGCGTGTCGCGCCAGGTCGAATGGTCGATCGCCCCGCTGCCGATCATCGTGTCCGACGAGAACATGATGCGGCAGGTCTGGCTGAACCTGTTGGGCAACGCAATCAAGTATTCTTCCACCCGGGATCCGGCCCGGATCGAGATCGACTACAAGCTGCAGCCCGATGGCAGCCACCTGTTCTCGGTACGCGACAATGGCGCCGGTTTCGACATGGCCTACGCCAGCAAGCTGTTCGGCGTGTTCCAGCGGCTCCACAAGGCCAGCGACTACCCCGGCACGGGCATCGGCCTGGCCAGCGTGCGCCGCGTGCTGACCCGGCACGGCGGCCGCATCTGGGCCGAGTCGGTGGTCGATCAAGGCGCCACGTTCCACTTCCTGCTTCCTCCTGCACTCGACGCAATCAACAAGGGCTCTGCCGCATGACCGCACTCCGTACCATCCTCCTTGCCGAGGACAGCCCCGCCGATGCCGAGATGGCGGTCGATGCCCTGAAGGAAGCGCGCCTGGCCAACCCGATCGTGCACGTCGAAGACGGCGTGGAAGCGATGGATTACCTGCTGCGCCGCGGCGCCTTCGCCAACCGCGAGGAAGGCCTGCCGGCCGTGCTGCTGCTGGACATCAAGATGCCGCGCATGGACGGCCTGGAAGTGCTGCGCGAAATCCGCAACACCGACGAGCTCAAGCGCCTGCCGGTGGTGATCCTGTCGTCCTCGCGCGAGGAAAGCGATCTGGCGCGCAGCTGGGACATGGGCGTGAACGCCTACGTGGTCAAGCCGGTGGACGTGGACCAGTTCTTCGGTGCGGTGCAGACCCTGGGCAAGTTCTGGGCCGTCATCAACCAGGCTCCGGAGCTCGAGTAATCCCATGCCGCTGACCGGCCCTGCGTTGGGTGCACTGCGTGTCCTGCTGGTCGAAGACTCGCCGGAAGACGCTGAACTGATGTGCGAGCAGATGCTCGATGCCGGCCTTGAGGCCAGCTTCGAGCGGGTCGAGGGCGCCGATGAACTGCGCGAGGCGCTGGAGCGCTTCCTGCCGGACATCGTGCTCTCGGACCTGAGCATGCCCGGCTTCTCCGGCAACGAGGCGCTGCAGATCGTGCGCGCCGCGAGCCCGGACGTGCCGTTCATCTTCGTGTCCGGCACGATGGGTGAGGAAAACGCGGTGGCGGCCCTGCACCAGGGCGCCAACGACTACATCATCAAGCACCTGCCGGCGCGTCTGCCGTCGGCGGTGGCCCGCGCCGTGCGTGAAGCGCGCAGCGGCATCGAACGCCAGCGCGTGGAAGCCGAGCTGATGCGCGCCCAGCGGCTGGAAAGCCTGTCGCTGCTGGCGGCCGGGCTCAGCCACGACCTGCGCAACATCCTGCAGCCGCTGCTGATCATGCCGGACCTGCTCAAGGCCCGCACCGAAGACCCGCAGCTGCACCACCTGGCCGACGTGATCGCCGAGTGCGGCCGCCGCGGCCACGAGATGGCCGAGTCGATGCTGTCGTTCGTGCGCGGCTCGCGCAAGCCGAGCGAGCACATCTGCATCGCCCATCTGTTCGAGGCAGTCGAACTGCTGCTGCGCAGCAACCTGCCCGACAAGGTGACCCTGCAGCTGGACGTGGCCGAGGAAGGCCTGGCGGTCGACGCCAACTACACCGAACTGCAGCAGGTGCTGCTGAACCTGTCGTTGAACGCGATCCAGGCCATGCCCAGCGGCGGACGCCTGACCCTGCGCGCGGCAGCGGACGTGGGCGCGGACGGGCAGGGCGAGGACTGGCTGCGCATCTCGGTGACCGACGAAGGCACCGGCATGGATGCCGAGACCCTGTCGCACCTGTTCAATCCGTTCTTCACCACCAAGGCCAACGGCACCGGCCTGGGCCTGATCTCGTGCAAGCGCATCATCGAAGGCGTGCACGGCAGCATCCACGTGCACAGCGTGCCCGGTGAAGGAACCCGCTTCGACCTGCTGCTGCCGATGCAGGAGCTGGCGGCCCCCCACGAGGCCATCGACGGGCCGATCGCCGCCGGTGCCGGCCAGTCGATCCTGGTGGTCGATGGCGAGGCCACGCGCCTGTCGCTGCTCGGCAACGCATTGTCCAGCCAGGGCTATCACCTGCAGCTGGCGTCCGACGGCGCGGCCGCGCTGCGCTGGATGCAGCAGGAGGCGATGCCGGCGCTGGTGATCGCCGATGCCGGCTCCAAGCTGCTCTCGGCCAGCCATCTGCTCGGCGAGATGGCGTCGCTGGGCTACCGTGGGCCGGCGCTGGTGCTGGAAGAGGCCGACGTGACCGTGCCGCTGGCGGTGTTCCCGCCGGCCATCAACGTTCACGTACTGCGCAAGCCGCTGGAGATGCAGCAGGTGTTCCGCTCGGTCGCCGAGGCGCTGGAGACGGCGTAAGAGAGTACCGACCAACGGTCGGTACCCACCCAACGGTCGGTACCCACCCAACGGTCGGTACCCACACCCCTACATCAGTGTTCCCAGGGAAACGCCGGCAGACTGGCGACGGCCTGCTCGAGTTTGTGCGACCAGCTGCCGTGGATCTCGGCATACAACGGCGAATCGCCGGCCAGCCGCATGCGCTGGCTGATGCGCAGGTCGCCGTCGCGGATCAGCACCAGGTCCATCGGCAGGCCCACCGACAGGTTGGAGCGGATGGTGGAATCCAGCGACACGATCGCGGTGCGCGCCGCATCTTCCAGGCGGGTCTGCGGGCGCAGGATGCGGTCCAGGATCGGCTTGCCGTACTTGGATTCGCCGATCTGCAGGAACGGGGTCTCCGGCGAGGCCGCGATGGCGTTGCCCAGCGGGTAGATCATGTACAGGCCCGGGTGCTCGCCGGCGATCTGCCCGCCCAGGATCAACGTGGCCTGGGTGACGATGCCATCGTGGCTGGCGTCCTGGGTGGTGGCCTTGACCTGGCTGTCGACCAGGACGCGGCCGACATATTCGGCCACCTCGAACAGGTGCCGGTACGCCCGCAGGTTCTCCGCGCGCTGCTCCTCGACGTCCCGGCGCAGCCGCGAGATCAGCAGCTGGGTGGTGGCCAGGTTGCCGGCGGCCATGATCACGAACGCGGCTTCGCCCGGAAACTCGAATTCATGCAGCTTGCGGTGGACGCGGACATCGTCCAGCGAGGCGTTGGTGCGGGTATCGGCGGCGAAGACCAGGCCTTCGTTCACCTCGATGCCGACGCAATAGGTCATGTCGGTGTCCTATGATGTGCACCCCGATTCTATGCGGTGGCCGTGACGGCACCATGTGGATTCGCCCCACGCACGCTGAATACCATGACCACTGCGCTCCTGAGCCTGGGCAGCAACCTGCAGCCGCAACAGCATCTTCACGCCGCGGTGGAGGCCCTGCGCGCGCGCTTCGGCGACATCCTCGTTTCCCCGGCCTACCGGACGGCCGCCGTCGGTTTCGACGGCCCCGCGTTCCTCAACAATGCGGTGGTGATCGAGACCGATCTGCCATTGGACGCGCTGGATGCCTGGCTGCACGCGTTGGAAGATGCCCACGGCCGCGACCGCAGCGGCCCGCGCTTCAGCGACCGCACCCTGGACATCGACGTGGTCTTCTATGGCGACCTGATCGTGGAAGGGCCCGGCCACCTGCGCATTCCGCGCCCCGAGCTCAAGCACGCCTTCGTGCTCAAGCCGCTGGCCGACATCGCCCCGGATTTCCGCGACCCGGTCAGCGGGCTGACCCTGGACGCGCTGTGGCGCGCCCACCGCCAGCATGGCGAGGCGTTCGAGGTGGTGGAGCTGCGGTAGGTGCCGACCGGTGGTCGGTACGCACCCGTTACGACAGCGTCCGGCCGCCATCCACGCGCAGCGTATGCCCGGTCACGAACGGCGCATCGCTGACCAGCCAGTACACCGCCTCGGCGATCTCCTCCACGGTGCCGGTGCGGGCCAGCGGGGTGCGGGCCAGCAGCGCCTGCTGCGCGAAATCGTCCTTGCCCTGTTCCGGCCACAGGATCGCGCCGGGCGCCACCGCGTTGACCCGCACCTTGGGCGCCAGTTCCAGCGCCAGCGAGCGGGTGACCATTTCCAGCGCGGCCTTGGCCGCGCTGTAGACCGGGTGATCGCGCATCGGCTGGGTGCCATGCAGATCGGTCAGATTGACGATGCTGCCCTGGTGTCGGCGCAGCTGCGGCGCGGCCGCCTGGGCCAGCAGCAGCGGGGCGCGCGCATTGACCGCGAACAGGTCGTCCCAGTGCTCGGCGGTGATCTGGCCGAGCAGGGTGGGGTAGAAGTTGGAGGCGTTGTTGACCAGTGCGTCCAGGCGCCCGAACTGCGCCACGGTCTGCTCGACCAGGTCGGGCAGGGCGTCGGCGTCGCGCAGGTCGGCCTGCAGGGCCAGCACGCTGCCGGGGCGCAGCATGTCCAGGTCGAAGGCCATCTGCTGCAGCTCGGCGGTGGAGGTATGGGCGTGCAGCACCACCGACCAGCCGCAGGCATGGAAGTGGCGGGCGATGGCCGCGCCGATCCGGCGCGCACTGCCGGTGATCAGCGCCACGGGCGCGGTGTCGGTCATCGGGGGTAACTCCCTGCTCGGCTATGCTGTGCATTGTCACCGCAATCGCCCGCGCCATGCATTCCCCACTGCCCCTTCCCGAGTCCGACGCCCTGGCCCACAGCGACACGCTGGCCGCCGCCCTGCGCGCGGAGATCCTCGCCAATGGCGGCGCCATGCCGTTCGCGCGCTTCATGGAGCTGAGCCTGTACGCCCCCGGGTGGGGTTACTACAGTGCCGGCGCCAGCAAGTTCGGCAGTGCAGGCGATTTCACCACCTCGCCGGAGATCGGCTCGCTGTTTGCCGCCACCGTGGCCAACGCGGTCGCGCCGGTGATGCAGCAGCTCGGCCCGCAGGCGCGGTTCCTGGAACTGGGGGGTGGCAGTGGCGCGTTCGCCGAGATCCTGCTCAAGCGCATGCTGGAGCTGGACGCGCTGCCGGACCGTTACGCGATCCTGGAACCCAGTGCGGACCTGCGCGAGCGCCAGCGCGAACGCCTGGAAAAGGCGCTGGTGCCGCCGCTGTTCGCCCTGGTCGAGTGGCTGGACGGGCCGTTCGACGACGACTGGGACGGCATGGTGTTCGCCAACGAGGTGATCGACGCGCTGCCCACGCCGCGCTTCCTGGCCAAGGACGGCATGATCTACGAGGAAACCGTGGAGCTGGACGCGCAGGGCGCCTTCGTGCGCGGTGCGCAGCCGGCCGACGCGCTGCTCGGCGCGGCCGTGCGGCATGTGGAGGCCTACCGCGAAAAGCCGTTCGCCGACGGTTACCGGTCCGAGCTGCTGCCGCAGCTGCCGTACTGGATCCAGGCGGTGGCCGGCGGCCTCAAGCGGGGCGCGATGCTGTTCGTGGACTATGGCTACCCGCGCAACGAGTTCTACCAGGACGAGCGCGACGACGGCACGATGCGCGCGTTCTACCGCCACCACGTGCACAACGACGTCTACCGGTGGCCGGGTCTGCAGGACCTGACCGCGTCGGTGGACTTCACCGCGCTGGCCGAGGCCGGCACCGGGGCGGGGTTCGACCTTGCCGGCTACTGCACGCAGGCCAGTTTCCTGCTGGGCAACGGCCTGGATGGACTGCTGGAAAAGGCCGAGGCGCGCACCGACGAGATCGGCCGCGTGCGCCTGCGCGACCAGGTCAAGAAGCTCACCCTGCCCACCGAAATGGGCGAGCGCTTCCAGGTGATGGGCTTCCAGCGCGACGTGACGTTCGAGGCCGCGTTCCTGCTCGGCGACCTGACCTGGCGGCTGTGAGGTGGCGGGCACGGGCGTGTTGAAGCCGTTGCGCTGGCCACGGGTGTGGCTGGCGCTGTGGTGGCTGGCGATCCTGGTCACCATCACCGTGTGCCTGATCCCGCCGCCGCCACTGGCGCTGCCGGAGAACAGCGACAAGGTCGAGCACTTCCTGGCGTATTTCCTGCTGGCCGCAGCGGCCGTGCAGATCTACCGGCCGCGTGCGCCCCTGGCCTGGGCAGCGGTGGGCCTGGTCGGCCTGGGCATCGGCATTGAAGTCGCGCAGGGCGCGTTGACCACCGACCGCATGGCCGACCCGATGGATGCGCTGGCCAACAGCGTGGGCGTGCTGGCCGGCATCGCGCTCGCGTTCACCCCGCTGCGCGATCTGCTGGTGCGCCTGCGCGGATAAGCGCGGTAGTGGGGGGGGGGGGGGGGGGGGGAGGGGGTAGGGGGGGGGGGGGGGGGGGGAG
>NZ_JBMOWY010000069.1:0-19662 GCF_049310345.1 Stenotrophomonas sp. GZD-301
GGACCGTTGGTCCGCACGCCGGGTTGCCTGATGTGCCGACCAACGGTCGGCACCTACCGGACATCAATCAGGCAACAGGTGCCGGCATTACCGGGCTTTCAGGGTGGCCAGTGATTCGGCCTGCAGGCGCGCGTAGATGGCGAACTCGTCTTCGACCTTCATGCCCAGTGCCTGCTCGAAGGCGTCCCGGTTGGCGTGGGCGGCGTAGGCGCGCTGTTCTTCGCCGCCGAGGTTGGACTGGAAGATGCCTGCGGCACTGACCGGCAGGAAATCCTCGTAGACGATCGGATCGGCGCTGGCCAGGCCGGCGGCGATCAGTGCCTCGGCCGGAAGATCGCCAACGGCGTCGGGGCTGGCGCGGCCGGCGTCGGTGAGCGCGTACCGGTAATACCCCAGCCCTTCGCGGCGCAGGGTGTCGTGGTCGTCCGGGAACGCGCTGAACGCCGCTGCGAGGCGGGTCGGATAGTCCTGCCCGGTGCTGCCGGCGCCGCCGCTGTCACGCGCCTGGGCCAGCAGCTGGTCGTACAGCGCGCGGCCCTTGGGCGTGAGGGCCAGGCCGCGCTGCTCGATTTCGCCGAAGCGCGCGGTGTGGGTGCCGGCATCGGCACTGTCGCCCGACGGGAAGTGCACCGGCTCCTCCAACGCCTTGAAGCTGGTCTGGCGCAGCAGGATCGGGCAACGCCGCGGCGGCGGGCCTTCGATCACCGCCTTGGCGGCCAGGCCGCGCGCGAGCATGCCTGCCTGGGCGGCGTCGATGTCCAGCGTGCGCGGGGTGAGGTGGTTGATGTGCGGGCCACGGAAGCTGACCACGTCGGCAATCAGCCGATGGGCATCGTGCAGGGCGTGGTAGGTGGCCAGCGATACGGTGGCGTCGCCATGCCAGCGGAAAGTTTCCAGCGCGGCAATGACGAAACGGCGGCTGTCGGCCTGATCCAGGCCACCGTCGCGCTCGGCCTGCGCGATCAGGGCCAGCGCCTCGTCGGTGAAGATGCGGCGGCGTGCCAGGATCTGCGCGGACTGCTCGCGCAGCGCGGCGTCCTCGATCAGCTCCAGCCGCAGCAGCGAGGTGAACACGCGGAACGGGTTGTGCGCGAGCGCTTTGGCGGTGCGCGGGCGGAACGCGGTGGAGTGCACCGGCACGCCGGCCACGGACAGGTCGTAGTAGCCCACCGGGTACATGCCCATCAGCGCGAACAGGCGCCCCAACGTCGCCAGTTCCTCGGCGGTGCCGACGCGGATGGCACCGTGGCGCTCCTGCGCCAGGCGCGCGCGCTCGTCGGTGCGGTCCATCTGCCCGGCCAGCGCCGGATCGGCGGTCAGCACGGCATCGTTGATCTCGGCCACCAGGTCCACCAGCGTGCCGTACAACGGCACTTCGGTGCGGTACATGCTGGACATGGCCTGGGCGAACAGGCTGCGGATATCGTCAGGTGAAACGAAACGGTCGGCGCTCATTACGTACTCGGCAACGGATCACGGGGGGAACAGGCAAGCGCGTATTGTCGCCGAGCGGGCCGGCGGCGGCGATCTGCATAGCAGCACGACGCGACCGGTGCCGCGGGCGGCGGCCGCGTCAGGGCGTGGGGGGCGTGCGTGCGGCGCGCTGGCGCTGGGCGTGGTCGCCGAGCTGGCGCTGCAGGGTGGCATCGAGGGTGACCGGGCGGTCCCAGTGGTCGTGGCTGGCCACGATGGCGTGGCGCAGCGCGCGCCAGTGCAGGTTCTGCGGCGCTACCGGGAGGTCCTGCACCACGTCCTGCCAGTGGCGCGGCTCGCCGTCGGCCGGCACGGCACGGCTCCAGGCCTGCACGCTGTCGCGGCACGAGCGCCCGATGGCATGGGCCCAGAAGCACGCGAAGTAGATGTCGCCGGCCTGCCAGCCGTGGGTATACATCAACGCGGCGATGTAACCGCGCGAGACGCCGGCATAACGCGAGACCTCGTCGAGGAAGCTGTCGGGGTAGCGCTCGGCGTAGTGGTTGATGTCGCGCAGCTGCGCGTCCACCCAGTCATCGCCGGTGGCCACGACATAGGCCGCGGACTTCTCCGGTGTCTGTTGCGCCGGTGCAGCGAAGGGCAGCACCAGCAGCAACAGGGCAAGTAGCGCGCGCAGGGTCATGGGACGATTCTGCCGCAGCGCTGCATGCGTGTCAGGCCTGCGATGCCTTGGCTTCGATGGTGCGCAGCGCCTGCGGCCAGTCGAAGGCGGTGGGGGCATCGACCATGCGCGGTTCGTCGTCCGCCACCCCGTGCTGGGTTTCATGCGCCCAGGTCACGGCGTACGGGGTATGGATGCCCCAGCCGCCCAGGGTGATCACCGGCTCGATATCCGAGCGCAGCGAGTTGCCCACCATGCAGAACCGCGCGATCGGCAGGTCGAACTCTTCGAGCACGCGGGCGTAGGTTTCCGGGTCCTTCTCAGACACGATTTCGATGCGCGGGAACAGATCGCGCAGGTTGGCCAGCTTGATCTTGGCTTCCTGGTGGAACAGGTCGCCCTTGGTGATCAGCACCACGGGGTAGTCGCGGGCAATCTCGGTGACGGACTCGCGCACGCCGTCGATCAGCTCCACCGGGTGGCGCAGGGTGTCATGGCCGATGTCGAGGATCTGCTGCAGGTCACGCGCGCTGATCATCTGCTGGGTGATCTCGATGGCCGCTTCGACCATCGACAGGGTCATGCCCTTGACGCCGTAACCAAACACGCCGAGGTTGCGCTGCTGCACTTCCAGCAGGTGACGCGCGGTCTGGGTGTCGTGCACGTCGATGTAGCGCGACAGGATCTCGAGATAGTCCTGTTCGGCCTTGCGGTAATAGTCCTCGCTCTTCCACAGCGTGTCGTCACCGTCAAAACCGACCAGGCCGATTGCGCCTTGCGGCGTGGGCATGGAAGTCATCATCGGCCAAGGATAGCAACACCGGGCACTGCGCCCAATGACGGAAACAGGCAAAAAGAAGGGCGGCCGAAGCCGCCCTCCCCCCTCACTGCCGTTCACCGGTGTCCAGCGGTGTCGGGCCCTGCCTGTACGGGATCGCGTTACTTGCCCGGCTGTGCGCCGTTGCCGGCGGCCGCGCCCTGCTGGGCGGCGACATAGGCCTTGTATTCATCCGGGCTGAGTTCGCCGTCCTTGTTGGTGTCGGCCTGGTCGAAGACCTGTGCCAGCCCGGCGTTGACCTGGGATTCGGCCTTGCTGATGGTGCCGTTGCCGTCGGTGTCGACGCTGGCCCAGGTCTGGCCGCCGCCACCGTTGGCCTGGGCCGAGGCCTGTGCTGCGGCACCGGACGCTGCATCGGCGGCATCACCGGCCTGCGCTGCCGCCTGCTGCGCCTGCGCCGCCTGGGTCTGGGCCTGCGCGGCGCTCTGCTTGGCCGACTGGGCCATCGCCGGAATGGCCAGCACACTGCCGGCGGCGACGATCAGGGCGATCAGGGGCTTGCGGTTGCGAATAGTCATTGGGGTGGTCTCCTTGGGTGGATGTTGCGCGGCCGTTGTTTCCGCACGGCCTCCACCCTGCCACCCGCTTTGTGAATCGATATTGCGTGCTGATCGGCCCACGCACACCGTCTTAACCACCTGCGCGCAGGCGTCGATTACCGCACTGGTTACGCGCAGGTGAGCGGACAGTAAGACGCGCATTCAACCGGCCGGGATTTAACCGGATACGAACGGAAACTCAGTCGTGGGTGGCGTTTTTTTCGCCTGAGCGCGAACTGAATATCACCCACCCCAGGGCAACACCGCCCAATGCGCCGGCCACTTCGAGCACAACGCGCGAGCCCAGTTCGTTGGGATCGTGGATGCCGGCCAGGAACAACCGCGCATACAGCGGCGACTCCAGCCGCATCATGCCCATGTAGAACAGTTTCCAGGCATCGATGCCGGCCGAGGCGACCACCGCGATCACGCACGACCAGCCGATGGCGTGGCCCATCGACCACTGCGCCCAGCGGCACAGCCGGTGCCACAGGGCGTACACCAGCAGCCCGACCAGCAGCGCGATCAGGCCCGCTTCCAGCGTTCCCAGCAGTCCAAAGTGCAGTGGCAGGTTCATCGCGGTCCGGTCGGCAGGTCAGCGCACAGTGTAGCGGTGCGCCGGCACGCCCCGGCGCGCGGCTCAGCGCACCGGAACGTCGTAGGCGGTGGTGGGGCCAGGCTCGGGCTGCAGGGTGTAGTGCCACCACTCCAGCGGGTAGTTGGCAAAGCCGTGGCGCTGCATGGCGCGCAGCAGCTGCTGCCGGTGGGCGCGCTGCGCGGCGCTGATGTCCGGCGCATCGGTATGGGCGCGGGCGCCGAAGAAGTCGAAGCCGGTGCCCATGTCCAGCGCGGTGCAGGGGCCGGCGCGGCAGTCGAGCAGGGTCAGGTCCACGGTGGCGGCGCGGCTGTGGCCGGAGGTTTCGGCGATGTAGCCATCGAGCAGGTCCGGCTTGTCCACCTGCGGATACTGCAGCGCCTTGCGCGACTGCTCGGCCGGATCATGTGCCCACGCCACGAAGGCCTGCACCGCGCGCACCGGCCGGTAGCAGTCGTAGATGCGCAGGGCGAAGCCGTCACGCCGGAGCTCGGCCTGCACCTTGGCCAGGGCCGCAGCCACCGGTGCGAGCAGGTAGCACTTGGGCGCTTCGTAGCCGGGGACGGGCGCGGCGGTGAAGTTGTCCGGGCCGGCATAGCGGATGTCCAGGTCCAGCCCGGGTATGGCGTGGCCCACATCCACCAGCCCCGCCGCGGCAGCGTCGCGCGCCGGCGAGACGGTCACCGTGGCCGCGCCTGCCGGGCACAGGGGCAGTGCCAGCGCGACGGCCAGCAGGCTACGGGCAATCGCCGATGCGGGTGAAGTGCAGGTCCTGGTAGTCATAGCTGAAGTCGATATCCGGGTCGATCGCGGCAAGGCGAACGCTGGGTGGAGTGCCGTCATCGGGCTGCAGCCAGGCGTCGGTGTCGCGGCCGAGCGTATCCCACTGCACCCACCAGCGGTCGCCCAGCTGCATCACGCGGCCACGCAGCTGGGGGGATTTATCCACCTGCAGACGCAGCCCGTCGCGCCCGGGGCACAGTGACGCCTCGCCCAGCCACGGATCGCGGTAGCGGCCCTGCCAGCGTGCGCTGGCCGTCAGCGGCGCGGGACGGCTGGCACCGGTATCGGGCCGTACCTGGCCGGCGCTCTGGCGTACGGCACGTTCGGCATCGAGCTGCTGCAGATAGCCCGCCACCGTCTCTCCCGCCGCCGGTGCGGTGTAGTGCTTCAACGCGGCCTGCATCAGCGCCGTGCGCGCGTCGTCGGCGTCGCTGTTGATCAGGATCACCACGCCGGCACGACGATCGGGCAGCAGCGCCAGCGAGGAATACATGCCCGACAGCGTGCCGGTATGCGCCACCTTCCACTGCCCGTCCATGTCCGACAGGCGCCAGCCGTAGCCATAGGCGAAGAAGTGCGCGTTATCCCAGCGGCGCTGGCGTTCGCCGAGCGGCATCGGCATGTGCGCGGTCCACACCGCCTGCCGCTGCGCACTGCCCAGCCAGCCAGGCACCAGGGCGGGGTCGAGCAGCACCTGCATCCAGCGGGTCATGTCGCGCAGGCTGCAGCGGATGCCCCCGGCCGCCATCGACGGCAGGTCCGGGCTGGTGTCGCCGTCGGCGCCCGCGACCACCGGCCGGCCGTGTGCCAGCCGATGCGGCTGGGCCACGTTCCCCACCTGCGCCACCGACCACGCGCCCACCTGGCAGCGGTCCATGCCCAGCGGCACGAACACCTCCTCGCGCAACAGCTGGTCGTAGGGCTTGCCACCGGCAGCAGCGGCGACCTCGCCGGCCACCACATACATCAGGTTGTCGTAGGCATAGCCGCTGCGGAAGCTGGTCACCGGTGTGAGATGGGCCAGGCCGGCAATGATGTCCTGGCGGGTGAACCGGTTCGGCTCGGGCCACAGCATCAGGTCGCCCGCGCCAAGCCCCAGCCCGCTGTTGTGGATGAGCAGATCGCGCACCTGCATGTTCCGGGTCACCCACGGATCGTGCATGCGGAACTGCGGGATGTAGCGGATGACCGGATCCTCCCAGCGCAGCCGGCCACGCTCCACCAGCCGCGCCAGCAGCGCGGCGGTCATCGCCTTGCTGTTGGAGGCGATCTTGAACAGGGTGTCCGCATCGACCTGCGTACCGGCGGCGTCGCCGCGCGGTCCTTCGGCACGCTGGTAGACGACCTGGCCCTGATCGACCACGGCCATCGCCATGCCGGCCACGTCCCGCTGGCGGGCCTGGTCGACCATCGGGTCGAACACCGTCGCCGCCGGGCCGGTGCCGGCGGCGGGCGCGGCGCCAGCCACCAGCAGGCCCAACATGGCACACCACCTGCTGCGCATCGCATTCTCCGCGGCGGCCCGCAGGACGGGCCACCCTGGGGGCTCAGTAGTTCCAGGTCACGGTCAACTGCGCATAGCGCGGCGACTGGAATCCGGTGCCGAAACCATACAGCGGATTGGGCGTGCCGATGCTGTCCTGCGGCTCGTAGTCCTGGTCCACCGACACGGTGCGCTGCTGGTTGAGCACGTTGTACACCGCCAGCTTGACGCGCAGATCCAGCGGCACCGGAACCTTGTAGGCCACGCTCAGATCCAGGTCGTAGGTCCACGGGGTGCGGCCATCGCCGCCGCGCGGCGAATGCACGAACACGCGTTCGGACGGCACCGACGCCTGGCAGTTGGCCACGCACACGTAATAACTGTGGAAGTCGGTGTCGTCGAACGGGTTGCCGGCGCCGAAGCGGGTGATCGGGCTGCCCGACTGCACGCCCAGGGTGGCGGCCACGGTCAGGTTCTCCGTCACTGCGTAGCTGCCGCGGAACTTGAACTGATGGCGGCGGTCGTTGGCCAGGTAGCCGTAGCCGCGGTAGTTCACCCACGGGTTGTCGAAGTTCTCGGTGCGCCCCGAATCGGCGAAATCGGTATCGGAGTTGACCGGGCCTTCGGCGTTGCCGCGGCCGTAGGCCAGGGTGTAGGACGCGTTGAAGCCCCACACGCCATCCCACGCGCGGTCGACCTGCAGCTCCAGCGCCTTGTAGTCGCGCTTGGGCTTGACCCACCCACGCTGACCCACATAGTTGCCATCGTCGTCGTACAGCGCCCAGCCTTCGCGCGAGGTGTCGATGTCGATCCATGCATCGTTGCTGCCATCGCAGTCGCTGTCGCCCCACACGGTGTTGGTGCGCCCGGGATTTCCCATGATCCACACGCTGTCCACCGGCCCGCACTGGCCGGTGGCGGTGATGTTCATGTCATCGATGGCGTTGTGCAGGCGGCGGTAGGTGACGCTGGCAGCCACCGACCAGGATTCGCTGAGCATGTGCTGGAAGCCCAGGATCGCCTCGTCCTGGTAGACCGGGTCCATGTCGCGGTTCACTTCGGCGCGCAGGTCCGGCACGCTGCCGTCGCCCTGCGAGTTGTCGACCGGGCCGATCTGGCCGCCCAGGTTGGGTACGTTGTTGGCGGCACCGCTGTAGCCCAGGAACTCGTACCAGGTGCGCTCGTCGAGGAAGCCGCCGGCCTGCTTGATGTTGATGACGTTGGCCACCGGCAGGAAGTAGCGGCCGAGGTTGCCGAACACCTTGGTGGTGCCGTCGCCGCGCACGTCCCAGGAGAAGCCCAGGCGCGGGGCGATCATGTCGTCGATCTTGATGTAGCTGTCGCCGTCGCCGCCCTTGTTGTCGAAACCTTCCATGCGCGCGCCGATGTTGAGCAGGAAGTTCGGCGTGACCTGCCAGTTGTCTTCGATGTAGTAGGCCGAGTTGATGGTCTCGAAGGAACCGGCCACTTCATAGCGGCGGGTACGCACGACCAGGCCGCTGGCCGGCACGACGCCGCCATTGAGCGAGCTGCCGGGGGTGCGGTAGTAGACGTCGTAGCGCAGGCCGCCCGGGCCGGGGTAGGCGCGCTCGTAGTCGGAGGTGTTCTCTTCGCGGTCCAGGCCGAAGCGCAGCAGGTGGTTGCCGATGGACCATTCGAAATCGGCGCGGCCGGCCTTGCGGGTATCCAGTGCCGACTCGAGCTGCGAGCTGCTGGTGCAGCTGCGGTCGCCCTGCAGATCGGTCGGCACGCCCTGGCTGGCGGTGCGGTTGTCAAACACGCGGTTGCAGTTCTCGTCCATCAGACTGCTCTGCGAGCGGTTGCGCTTGTTCTCGCCGTACATCAGCTTCATGGTCAGCGCATCGTTGACCTGCCAGCTGTAGGTGCCCGACCAGTTGGTGCCGCCCACTGTGTTGTAGATCTGGTTGGTGCGGTCGCCCTCGGCCAGGCCGGTGTCGTAGTTGTAGCGGTAGACGTCGGTGACGGTATCGCTCTTGTCGGAGAAGCCGAACAGCGACAGCATCTGGTTGTCGGTGATCTGCCAGTCCAGCTTGCCGCCCCAGAACGGGTCATCGGCGGTGCCGCGATTGAGCACGGTGCCGGCGTCGTTGGTGGAGTTTGGCTTGTAGTCGCGCGCTTCGTACATGCCGAAGAAGAACAGCTTGTCCTGCACCAGCGCACCGGAGGCGAACACGTTCAGCGCACTGCGCGAATAGTCGTCGCGGCTGGCGGTGATGTAGCGGCTGCCGTCGGCGTCGTAGTGGTCGCGCGCCTGCGACTGCCAGGCGCGCGGTTCCAGCACCAGTTCGGCACCGGCCTTGAAGTCGTTGCTGCCCGAGCGGGTCACGGCATTGATCACGCCGCCGGTGCTGCGCCCGAACTCCACCGAGTAGCCGCCGGTCTTGACCTGGAACTCCTGGTAGAACGCGAACGGCACCGAAGAGAACCCAACCCGGTTGTAGAAGTCGGTGACGTTCAGACCGTTGATGTACACGGTGTTCTCGGCCACCGAGGAACCACCGAAGGAGATGCCCTGCCCGCCCAGCGAGCCCTTGCCCTTCACCGCACCGGGCGCCAGCAGCGCCACGGCGGTGATGTCGCGGTCCACCGGCAGGCGCGACAGTTCTTCGCGGGTGATGTTGGTGGCCGATTCGGTGGACTTCACGTCCACCATCGACACCACCTGCGGGGCGCGCACTTCCACCGTGCCCAGCGTGCTGACGCCGCTGACCGGTACGTTGACCGTGGTGGTGTTGCCCAGGCCGACATCCACCTGGCCAACGCGTGTGGCGGCGCCGCCGCCGACCGACACCTCCAGATCATAGGTACCCACCGGCAGCAGCGGGATGCGATAGCCGCCATTGGCATCGGCCTTTACCGAGCGCACGAAGCCGGTGGCCGGATTGCGTACGGTCACCGTGGCGTTGTCCAGCGCCTTCCCGCCATCGGTGACCAGCTTGCCCACCACCGCGCCGTCCTGTGCCAGCGCCATCGGCGCCACGCCGCCCAGGCACGCGCCCAGTGCGACGCACAGCGCCGCCCGCTTCAATCGATTCACCTTCATTGCCTGCTCTCTCCTGCAGATGTTGAATCAGGGATACCGCCGATTACCGCGCGGCCTCCAGCGGCACCACGTGCGACTGGAAGTCGTAGTTCCATTGATCGAAGTACAGGTTGCCGCCGGACCACTCCGCTTCGCCGCGCTGGGAATCCACGGTCTCCGAGCGCACGTGCTGCCTGGCCGGCACCAGCGGTTGGGCGTAGTCGTCGTTGAAGGCGATGCGGTAGGCGTCCAGGCCACCGAGGTAGAAGTCGCGCAGCACCGGCTCGGGGCTGTCCAGGCGCCCGGTGGTCACATCCATCGGCACCCAGCCGTAAGGCGCCAGGTACACCGCGCCCCAGTCATGCAGGTTGTTGTAGCCCACGGCGTCATCGGAATAGACCATGCCCGACTGCCAGCGCGACGGAATGCCGTTGAGGCGCAGCAGGGTCATCAGCAGCAGCGTCTGCTGGCCGCAATCGGCGTGGCCGGCGTGCAGGGCGTAATCGCTGATGTTGGAGATCGTGGAGTACTCGCGCGCGCCGGCCCACGGAATGCGGTCGACCGCGTCGAACAGCCGCTGCACGATGCGGTAGGGATTGGTTTCGGTGCCCACCACGCGCTGCGAGAACGCGCGCAGGGCCGGCGTAAACACCATGTGCGGCGCGCGTTCGGCCAGGTAGGGCTGCAACGCCGGATCGTCCGGCGTGGGCTGCACCTTGGCCGGGTCGATCGGGATATGCCGCGCGTACACGGTGACCGCGTAGCGGATCTCGAAGGCGGTAGGCGTGCCGGCCACGGCGGTGCGCTCCATGTAGGCGGTGCGCTGCAGCGTCGCCTCCGGGGCGATGCGCGCGCCGGCCGGCGTGCTGGCGATCCAGTGGATGTCCTCCTGCTGGCCGGGAATCGCGCGCGGGTACGGAATCCACGCGCGCACGGTCTCGCCGGCGGGAACCGCGTCGGCCTTGACCACCAGCGACTGGGTGACCTCGACCCGGCGCGGCACCAGGCTGGTGGCGCCGCTGGCGCGCGCGGCCGCGACAATCTCATGGTGGTGCGGGCCAAGATGCTCGTAGGGGCCATCGACTGGCTCCGGTACCGACGGTGCGCGGCGGGCGCGCGCCTGCGCACTGACTCTGAACAGGTTGGACGGCGCCCGTTTGAAGTAGCGCCGCTGCCCGTCGATGTCGAGGTGCTCGATCAGCCCGGCCGCGTCCCAGCGCACGAACTCGTCATCGCGCAGGTCCGGAATCTGACGGCGCACCTGCGCTTTGGCCGCATCGGCATCCAAGGTGAAGTCGAGCCGGATGCGCGCCATGCGCTCGCGCTGGAAGGCATAGTCCTCACGCACGGCAGCGCTCAGCGTGGTGTCCTGCAGCGCGGCGGCAATGGCGGCCTCGGCCTCGGCGAATGCGCCACGGTCGATCTGCGCGATCACCTGCGGCAACGGCACGGCTGCCGCCGCCCACAACGGGGGCAGCGCCAGCAGCAGGCAGGCGGCGGTGCGCCAGGCGGCACGGCGGCATGAAGACGGTTTGCGCGAAGCAGGATCCACAGCGACACTTCCCAAGGTGCGGGTGGTAATCGCTGTGTAACACGAGGTGGGAAGTCGGTCAATAATTTATTCTTGCTTTCCATGAAAAAAGGAATAAATATTCCTGACGCTTCCGAGGAGGGTGACCGCTCCATGATCCTGGCTTCCCCCTGCCGCCCTGTGCGGACCCCGTGGCTGGCCCGCGCGCTGCTGCTGGCGCTGTTGGCCGGCGGCACGGCCGGTGCCGCCGATGCGCCGCCGCCTGCCGCCTCGGCCGCCGATGCCCTGGGTGTGATCGGCCTGCGCGAGGCGTACCTGGACCCGGCGTTCTGGGCCGACCGCCTGCCCGATCCGGACCGCGTCATCCTCGACCGCGCCGGCATCGCCGCGCAGAACGCGCGCATGCGCGCCACCGATCCGTCCCTTCACGACCTGCGTGCCCTGCCGGCACAGCTGCCGCGCGCGCGGGTGCTGGCCGACATCCAGGCGTTGTCGCGCTGGCCGACCAAGCCGCTGTACGGCGTGGAGGGGCAGCCCATCGGCGAGGCACAACGCCGCGCCGCACTGGCCAACCTCGGCCTGGAGACGGTGCCGGCCCAGCGCCCCGTGCAGTACGGCCTGGTCACCCATCGCGCCGCGCTGCGTGCCTTCCCGACCGCGTTGCGGGTATTCACCACGCCCGGCGACACCGATATCGACCGCTTCCAGGAGTCGGCCCTGTTCCCGGGCGATGCGGTGGCGGTGCTGCATGAAAGCGCCGACGGGCAGTGGCTGTTCATCACCAGCGAGCGCTACTCGGCCTGGATCGAGCGGCGCTTCGTTGGCATCGGTGATGCCGATACGGTGCTCGGCTACGGCCAGCACGGCCCCTACCGGGTGATTACCGGCGCCACCGCATTCACTGCCTACACGCCCGAAGAGCCGCGCGTCTCGCGCCTGCAGCTGGACATGGGTGTGCGCCTGCCGGTGCTCGCCGACTGGCCGGCCAACACGCCGGTCAACGGCCAGCAGGCGCATGCCGCGCACGTGGTGCAGATGCCGGTGCGCGACTCCGATGGCCGTCTGGCGCTGGTGCCGGCGCTGCTGCCGCGCTCGCAGGACAGCGCGGCCGACTACCTGCCGCTGACGCCGCGCAATCTGCTGCAGCAGGCCTTCAAGTTCCTCGGCGAGCGCTATGGCTGGGGCCACGACTACGACACGCGCGACTGCAGCGGCTTCGTTTCGGAGATCTACCGCAGTGTCGGCGTGCTGGTGCCGCGCAATACCAGCGCGCAGGCAGTCAGCCCGGCGTTGGACCGCATCGCCTTCGACGCGAAGGATGGCAAGGCCCGGCGCGAGGCGGCGGTACAGCAGTTGCAGGTCGGCGACCTGGTCTACATCCCCGGCCACGTCATGGTCACCATCGGCCACCTCGACGGCCGCACCTGGGTGATCCACGACACCGCCGGCGGCAGCTGGTTCGGCACCGACGGTACGCGGGTGCAGGCACATCTCAACGGGGTATCGGTGACACCGCTGGAGCCGATGATGGCCAGCGACACCGTCAGCTACATCGACCGCATCACCAACATCCAGCGCATTCGAGCCAAGACCCCTGAATGAAGATCACCCACATCGAACTCGGCATGCTGCGCGTGCCGCTGAAAACCCCGTTCAAGACCGCGCTGCGCACTGTGGATACCGTGGAAGACGTGGTGGTGCTGGTGCGCACCGACAGTGGCCACACCGGCTACGGTGAGGCGCCGGCCACGGCGGTGATCACCGGCGACACCCACGGCTCGATCGTCGAGGCCATCACCACCTTCATCAAGCCGCGCCTGATCGGCCAGGACGTGGCCAACCTCAACCATCTGTGCGGCCTGATCCAGTCCTCGCTGGAGCGCAACACCAGCGCCAAGGCGGCGGTGGAGATCGCGCTCTACGACCTGTGGGCGCAGCTGCACAACGCCCCGCTGTACCGCATGCTCGGCGGTGGCGATCCGGTGATCACCACCGACATCACCATCAGCGTGGACTACATCGACAAGATGGTGGCAGATTCACTGTCGGCCATCGACCGCGGTTTCGAGTCGCTGAAGATCAAGGTCGGCAAGGACATCGGCCTGGACATCGAGCGGGTCAAGGCGATCCACGCCGCCGTGCAGGGCCGCGCCCTGCTCCGCCTGGACGCCAACCAGGGCTGGACCGCCAAGCAGGCGGTGCATGCGATGCGCACGCTGGAAGAGGCCGGGGTGGTACTTGAGCTGCTGGAACAGCCGGTCAAGGCGGCCGACATCAGCGGGCTGAAGTACGTCACCGACCGCGTCAACACGCCGGTGATGGCCGATGAGAGCGTGTTCAATCCCGGCCAGGTGGTGGACCTGATCCAGCAGCGCGCGGCGGACATCATCAACATCAAGCTGATGAAGACCGGCGGGCTCTCCAACGCGATCCGCATCGCCGACATTGCCGCCATCTACGGCGTGCCGTGCATGATCGGCTGCATGATCGAGTCGAGCATCAGCGTGGCGGCGGCCGTGCACCTGGCGGTGGCCAAGAGCGATGTCATCACCAAGGTGGACCTGGACGGTCCCTCGCTGGGGGCGTTCAACCCGGTCACCGGGGGGGTCAACTTCAACGAATCGGAGATCACCATCAGCGATGCGCCGGGGCTGGGGATCACCGAGGTGCGCGGGCTGGAGATGATCACGCCGCCGCGCTGGTAGGCCGCTGCACGGGCGCTACCGCCGACCGTTGATCCCGCTTACCCTTTCTGCAACCGGACCCACGCTGAGCCCCATGCCGCCCCTGGTGAAAATCCGCTCCGAGCGTGACCACATGTCGGCGATCGAGCGCCGCATCGCCGACTTCATTCTCGACAATGCCCACCTGCTGCGCGACTACTCGTCCCAGCAGCTGGCCAGCGCGCTGGGGATCAGCCAGTCCAGCGTGGTCAAGTTCAGCCAGAAACTGGGCTTCAAGGGCTACCCGGACCTGAAGTACTCCATCGGCGAAGCGGTGGCCCGCGCCGGCCACGATCCCCAGGCGCGCCCGTCGCCGCCGAGTGCCGCCGACGACTACGCCGGCATCGCCGGACGCCTGCGCCTGAGCAGGGCCGCCGCCGAGGAAGAAACCGGCCTGGCCAATCCACAGGCCGATGTCGAAGCCATCGTGCGGCTGCTCGACGGCGCGCCCAAGGTATTCGTGTACGGGTTGGGCGACGACGGCCTGTATGCGCGCGAATTCGCCATGCGGCTGTCGCTGCTGGGCATGCTGACGGTGCACCATGCCGACCCGATCCTGATGATGGCCAACCTGTCGGCGGCGCGGGCCGGCGATGCGATGCTGGTGTTCTCCGAGTTCGGCAAGCTGCCGCAGCTGTTCCAGCTGTCGCGGCAGTTCCAGGACATGGGTGGCAAGGTGGTGTCGATCACCCGCCACAGTGCCAATCCGCTGCGCGCGCATGCCGACCAGTCGCTGGTGGTCTGCGCGCACGACCCTGCGCCGCATGTGGCGCAGCTGCTGTACCGTGCTTCGCTGCAGTCCCTGCTCGACTTCGTCTTCGTGCTGTTGTGCCACGCCAACCCCGACCGCCACCGCCAGCTCGGGGTGAACCTGGAACGGATCGAACACCTGATCGACACCTGATCGACCGCTGGTCTACCGGAGTCCACGATGCTGCCGCTGCTGCGTACCGCCCTCGCCGTTACCGCTCTCGCTGCCGCGCTGCCGGCCGGCGCACTCACCCCGTTGCCGCCGCTGTCACGCAGCCAACAGGCCATCGTGGTGGTCACCGACAGCTGGGATGCCACCGAGGGCCGGCTGCAGGCCTATGAGCGTCAAAGCGACAGCGGTCCTTGGCGCAGGCACGGCCCGGCCTTCACCGTGGCCGTCGGTCGGAACGGCAGTGCCTGGGGCGTGGGCCGTGCGTCGCTGCACAACCAGGGGCCGCAGAAGAAGGAAGGCGACGGGCGCAGCCCCGCCGGCATCTTCGAGATCGGCCCGGCGTTCGGTTATGCGCCCAAGATCGCCAGTGCGATGCCGTACCAGCCGATGACGGCCAGCCACTACTGCATGGATGTGCCCACCTCCCCCGACTACAACCGCATCGTCGATGCCAGGGACGTCGGTGCCGCCGCGGTGAAAGGGTCCACCGAACCGATGCGGCTGGACCTGCACAACAAGGGCGATGTGCGCTATCGCGAGGGCTTCGTGATCGAGCACAACAGCAGCCGCAGGCCGGGCAAGGGCAGTTGCATCTTCGCCCACCTCTGGCGCACGCCGGGCGAGGCCACGGCCGGCTGTACGGCGATGGAGCCACGCCACATGAAGGCCCTGCTGGCCTGGCTGAAGCCGGATACGCGCGCGGCATTCGTCCTGCTGCCGAAGACCGAATACGACAACCTGCAGGGGCCGTGGCAGTTGCCCGCCCTGACCGGAGCAATGCGTTGAGCGCCCCGGCCGAACCGCAGCTGGAACGCGCGGTCAGCCGCTGGCAGATCGTCGGGCTGTCGATCAACGATGTGATCGGCAGCGGCATCTACCTGCTGCCGGCGGCCACGGTGGCGCTGCTTGGGCCGTTCAGCCTGTGGGGCGTGGTGGCTGCGGGCATCGTGGTGGCGCTGCTGGTGCTGTGCTACGCGCAGGCGGCCAGCTACTTTGATGAGCCCGGTGGCAGCTACCTGTATGCGCGCGAGGCATTCGGGCGCTTTGCCGGGTTCGAGATCGGCTGGATGATCTGGCTGACCCGGATCAGCTCGGCGGCCGCATTGAGCAATGCGCTCGCCGATGCGGTGGCGCGCTTCTGGCCGTGGGCCGGGCATGACATCGGCCGCATCGCGATCATCGTGGTGTCGCTGGGCTTTCTGACCGCAGTGAACGTGGCCGGCGTGCGGTCGGCCGCACGCACCGGGGTGATCCTGGTGATCGGCAAGCTGCTGCCGCTGCTGCTGTTCGTGGCGATCGGCGCGTTCTACGTGGACATGGACCTGGCCTTCTCCGGCGTCCGGCCGGACCCGCACGACCTGCAACGGATGGGCGAGGCGGCGCTGTTGCTGCTGTACGCCTACGCCGGCTTCGAGAACATCCCTGCCGCTGCAGGCGAGTACAAGAACCCGCGCCGCGACATTCCCTTCGCACTGATCACCATGATCGTCAGCGTCACCATCATCTATGGCGCGGTACAGCTGGTGGCGCAGGGCACGCTGGCCAACCTGTCCACCTCGCCGACGCCGCTGGCCGATGCCGCCTCCCGTTTCGGCGGTGAAGCGCTGGCGCTGATCCTGACGGTGGGCGCCACCATCTCCATCCTGGGCACCAACAGCAACACCATGATGATGGGCCCGCGGTTCCTGTTCGCACTGGCACGCGACGGCTACGGGCCGAAGGTGCTGGCCAACGTGCATCCGCGCTTCCGCACGCCGGCCGCGGCGATCGTCACCCAGGGCGTGATCGCGCTGGCGCTGGCGCTGTCCGGCTCGTTCGTGCAGCTGGCGCTGCTGTCGATGACCACGCGTCTGTTCGCCTACATCGGTACGGCTGCGGCGGTACTGGTACTGGCACGGCGTTTCGCCGACCGCCCCGGTGCGCTGAAACTGCCGGGCGGCCCGCTGATTCCGGTGCTGGCACTGGTGCTGTGCCTGGCGTTGTTCGTCAGTGCGAGCTGGCAGAACATCGCGGCGGCGCTGGTGGCCTTCGCGGTCGGCGCGGTGATCTACAGACTGCCGCGCAAGGCGACGTGACGGCGCGTTGACACGCACGAAGGCGGGGTGAGGTGCCGCGCGGCGTTTGATGCGGCATTCACTCCGCTGGCCCATGACGTTAACCGCTGCTTCGCTACGGTGATGCCTCACCCCACCGGAGCCAACAGATGAGCCCTGACTACCAGATTCCCGGCCGGGTGCCGGAAGACGGCGTGCCGCGCCAGGCCGTGTCGGACTACTGGCGCGAGCGTTTCTCCGCCGAGCCCTACTACGACCAGAGCCAGTTCTTCGACGACTACGAACCGGCCTACCAGCTGGGCCACTACTCGCGCGCCGACGACATCATCCGCGCGTATGAAGAAGTGGAAGCCGAACTGGAAACGCGCTGGGCGCAGGAACGCGGCAAGAGCAAGCTGACCTGGGCACAGGCGCGCAACGCCGTGCGCCGTGGCTGGGACGAATCCACCGCCCTGCGCCAGTCGCACCTGGACAAGGGCGTGCCGCGCGGTACCTGACCGGCCCGCGCAGCCCACCCCATGCCGCCCTCAGTCCAGCGTGGGCGGCGTGACCGGCCTGGCCGGCAGCGGCGGCAGCGTTGCGCCGTTGGCGGCCATCAGGTCGCGGGTGTTCTTCTGCACCGCCACAGCGCCGAACAGCGCCAGCGCGAAGGCCATGCCGTAGAAGCCCTTTTCGCTCAGCAGCAGGGTGGCGTTCCACAGGCCCACCAGCAGCAGCAGCAGCGAGGCCAGCAGGGCGAACCAGCACAGCGCGTAGTACAGGCCGCTGACGGGAATGCCCTCGGCCTTGTCGCGCACGCTCTTCTGCAGCGACACCGCCGCAAACAGGCCGAACAGCAGCAGGGTGAGGTAGTAGCCCTTCTCGTTGAGCGCCATCTCGGCGTTGAACAGGCCGACCAGATAGGCCGCAGCGCCCAGCAGCAGCGCACTCCACGAAGCGGCGATGAATGCAGCGGACGGCTTGTGTACCTGTGGCTTCATGAGTCCAACTCCCTTGGAAGACAATGATGCAGGGCCGTCCCACGGACGGCTGGCGCCAACGGTAGCCGATCCGCGCACTGGCGCATACGGGGAGTGACGTATGGTGCACGCGGCGCGGACAGGCATGGTGTACAACCCTTATCTGGCCATTGCATCCCCTCCGGAGATACTCCATGACCCGCAAGCTGCTGCTCTCGCTCGCCATCAGCCTTACCCCCGCCCTGTTCACCACCGCCTGTGTGGCCGCCGACACGGCCACCGCGCCCGCCGTCGAAAAGGCGAACTGGCCGTTCACCGCTACCGCCGTCGGCACCTTCAACGAGCCGTGGGCGATGAGCTTCCTGCCCGACGGCAGCCTGCTGGTCAGCGAAAAGCGCGGCACGCTCAAGCACGTCAATCCCACCACCGGCACCAGCGCCACCATCAGCGGCGTACCCGAGGTGGCCTACGGTGGCCAGGGCGGCTTCGGCGATGTCCTGCCGCATCCGGATTTCGCCCGCAACCAGCTGCTCTATGTCAGCTACGCCGAGGCCGGTGAAGGCGACACCCGCGGCGCGGCCGTGGCGCGTGCGCGACTGGTGCTGCAGCCCGACGGCAGCGGCGCGCTGCAGGATCTGAAGGTGATCTGGCGGCAGACCCCCAAGGTCGAGGGCAAGGGCCACTACGGCCACCGCCTGGCCTTCGGGCCGGACGGCAAGCTGTGGATCACCTCCAGCGAGCGCCAGAAGTTCGACCCGGCGCAGGACATGGGCGGCAACCTCGGCAAGATCGTGCGGCTGAACGACGACGGCAGCGTGCCGGCCGACAATCCGTTCGCCTCGCAGGGCGGCGTGGCCGCGCAGGTGTGGTCGCTGGGCCATCGCAACGCGCTGGGCATCGCCTTCGACGCGCGCGGCAAACTCTGGGTCCACGAGATGGGCCCGGCCGGCGGCGACGAGCTGAACCTGATCGAGCGCGGCGCGAACTACGGCTACCCGGTGGTCTCCAACGGCAACCACTACGACGGCCGCGAGATTCCCGATCACAACACCCGGCCCGAGTTCGCCGCGCCCAAGGTGACCTGGACGCCGGTGATTTCGCCGGCCGGTTTCATCATCTACTCGGGCACGCTGTTCCCGCAGTGGAAGGGCAGCGGCTTCATCGGCGGGCTGTCGTCCACCTCGCTGGTGCGGGTGGCCTTCGACGGTGACAACGCGCGCGAAGCCGAGCGCTTCCTCATGGGCGAGCGCATCCGCGAAGTGGAACAAGGGCCCGATGGCGCGATCTGGCTGCTGGAAGACGGCAGCAACGGCAAGCTGCTCAAGCTGACGCCGAAGGCCTGACAGCGCAGTGGCGCCCTCGCCATCCGGCGGGGGCGCTGCAGCACCATCGCTTACTGGATGGTGACGACCTTGACCTCGGTGCGCGTGCAGGCCTTGTCCAGGCAGGCACCGTTGAGCCAGACCTGGCCGTCGCCGATCATCACCCCCTGCTGGTTGACCATGACCGTGTCGAAGGTCTGCGCGGCAATGGCCTTGCGCACGGCGGGTGTCAGGATGCGCTCGTAGTTGCGCTGGAACTCGCCGGGCCCGGCAATTTTGGCGCCGTTGGCGATGTTCAGCGGGAAGCGGATTTCCTCGACCACGGCGGCACGGTCGCCGCCATTGACCGCGGTCTGGAAGGCGATGAAGACCGCTTCATACTGCGCCGCGTCGCCAAGAACGCTGTCGATGCGCTGGCGCACGTCGCCATCGGCGGCAGGTTTGGCAGGCTTTGCGGCATCGGCCGCCGGTTCCACCGCATCCGGCGACAGGCCAGCCGCAGGTGCCTCATCGGGCGGTGCGGTGGTGGCCGCCGGTGGCGAGGTGGGCGCCGTCTCCGCCGATGGCGGGGCTGGCTGCGAACAGGCAGCCAGCAACAGCGTGGGGACCAGGATTCGAATCAGGCGCATCGGACGCTCCGTCGGTTCAGCCGGGACGACAGCCTAGCGTTGGCGCCGTCAGCCGAGGATGACGAGCAGTGGGGGGGGGGGGGGGGGGGGGGGAAAGAGACACAGCAAAAAACAAGACGCAAGGATATGCACCTACCATGACATAA